>JACROW010000110.1 GCA_016214245.1 Candidatus Omnitrophota bacterium
GTATTCCCGCCATTTCATTTCAAGTTCGCTTAAATCCTGTATATGCGTCGGATAAGCAAACCTTAGCGCTTCCTCCAGTGACTTGCCGTCGCGAAGCTGCCGGCAGAAAATAGCAAAACTATCCGAGCCGTACTTCTCTATGAGAAAACCGACTAATGAGACCGACTGGAGATAATAGATGTTAACGAGATTGTCTGTGCCAAGGATAAGCGAGGCACTTTCCCCTTTTTTTGTAAGCGTCGAGAGTATGTATGTCTTCTTCATGTCTTTTATTTCCAAAAGTTTGAGTTTCATCATATCGTGTAAAGAAAGAAGGGTATCTTCCTTATATAATTGCCTCACCACCTTCTTCATCTCATGCCTTTTAGATTCCTCCTCCCACTGCGCAACGCCCTCGTCCAGCCATAAAGGTATCTCACCCTTGAAACCGACAAAATCCCTGAAGATAAGATGCGCCATCTCATGAGGAAGGAGCGACTCCAAAAAATTCTTGCTCCAGGCGAAACTTATTATTCTTTTGGTGCGATAATCGGCCATGCCATGCGACCATTCCGGTTGATTTGTCGCTTTTATGAAAGATTGGTGATCGGGATGTATATATATCTTTACGCGCTTATCCCATGTCCAGAATTCCGAATATCTGGGATAACCCAGCTCCGTTGCGATCCTTTTGTAATAGACCTCTGCTTTATCCAGAACATCCTGCGCGAATTGTCTATCCTGCGTGAAATATACGATAAAATGGTCGCTCTTCGCTTCCTTCCAATCTTCTGCGGAAAGATTATGCGTAAAGAGAAGACTGTAAATAAAAACGAAAAAAATATAAAATAATACCACTCGCTTGTAATGCTCTTCTATCATCCGCGTTTTTAGCCTTTCTTAACCATTCCTGACCCGCTCGATAATCTGCTCGATCTCTTCCATCTCAAACGGTTTTTTTAATGACACGATGGCGCCTTCCTCTTCAGCCGTTTTCAGCATGTCATCCACGGCGTAACCCGTCATCATTATATATTTACATCCTGTGTCTATTTTTTTTAACATCCTGAACAATTCCAACCCGTTTATGCCCGGTATTCTTATGTCCAAAAATATCATATCGAACTTTTCCGCCTGCGTGGCTTTAATCGCCTGAGAAGCATCCTTTGCCTGGACCGATTCTACCCCTTCTAACTTCAAGAACCTGGCCAAAAAATCCCTCACGACCTTCTCATCGTCCACTATCAAAGCCTTCAAACTCTTTTTATCGTTCATGACTTTTTAGCTCCGCGCGGCGGAAGACAGAATTATTTTAAATGTCGTGCCCCTTCCTTCCTGACTCTCAACTTCTATCGAGCCGTTATGGCTTTTTATTATATTGTAGGCTATCGATAAACCTAAACCTGTTCCTTCTCCTACAGGCTTGGTTGTAAAGAACGGTTCAAATATCCTATTAAGATTTTCTTCAGAGATACCTATGCCTGTATCGGAAATCGATAGAGTCACATGCTTATTTTGGCTATCGTAGGCCGTTTCTACATCTATCATACCGCCTTCTTTGGACGTTTTTTTACGTATTGCCCATTCCGCGTTGATTATAATATCGAATATCACCTGTTTTAAAAGCTGCGGGTCGCCGAGAACCTGCGGCATATCAGCTGCGAATTCCCTTTTGATAACGATATTCTCCAAACTTATCTCATGTTCTATAAGATCGAGCACCTCAAGGGTTATCTCGTTCAAAGAAACCAGTTTGAATTCGCCTTTTGAAATACGGGAAAAACTTAATAAGGACTGCGTGATCTTCTTGCATCTTAACGCGGACTCCTCAATAGCGCCCAGCACCTCCTTGAACTCGTTCAAATCGAAAGGCTTGTTCTTTTCTATGGTCATTTTTACTAACTGCACGTTGTTCAGAATACCGGTCAAAGGGTTATTGATTTCATGCGCCACTCCCCCCGCAAGCATACCGATAGAAGCCATCTTTGCCGCCTGAAGAAGTTGCACTTGAGTTTCCCTTAACTTATTATAGGCGTCTTTAAGTTTCTCTTCTATCTTCTTAGGCTTCGTGATATCCGAGATTCTTCTTCTACCTTTGCCGCCCATTATTTATTTCCGCTTTTAAAGAACATGACCTTATTAATCTCCCGCAACACGTCATTGAAATCATAAGGTTTGGTAAAATAACCGAGCACTCCCAGCTTATACGCCTTTTTTATATCTATCTGGCCAGCCAGAACGGAGATAACGATAATAGGTATATTTCGGGTTTCTTCGTGATAGTTCCAGCAATTTCCTAAGGCTTGTTAGGACCTCCTCATCGTCATCGCATATAAAGATTCTTTTATTCTCGGGCATGACGTTGCCTCCTCATTAGCGTACCATTACGTTTATCTCAAAAATAGGAAGAAGCATGGCCACAACGATAAAACCCACCACTAGCCCCATTCCCAGAATCATGAGAGGCTCCAGAAGGCTCGCCATAATCTTCATCGCCTCATCGGTATCCTTCTCATAAGAGTTCGCCACCTCCGCCAACGCCTCGTCAAGTTTGCCCGATTCCTCTCCAACGATTATGAGGTTGGTCGTAAAGAGCGGAAATAATTTCGAATTCTTAAGGCTTCTTCCGAAAGAACCGCCTTGTTCCAATTCCCTGTAACTTATCGCTAACTGCCTTCTTATAATCTCGTTTTCCAGGACGGGGATAGATATATCGATCGCTTTTAGTATGGGTATGCCGCTCTCCACGAGAAGGGCGAGTGTTCTACTAAAACGCGATAGTTCCGCCTTGAGAGTAAGTTTTCCAAATATGGGAATGGTTAATTTCAACATGCTAAAATAAATCCTGCCTGCCTTGGTTCTAGCCTGTGCCTTTACTAAAGACACGGCGATCGCGAAAATAACAATTATCGCCCACCACCATTTGCGCAAACCCCCGCTTATCGAAATGAGGAGTCGTGTTGGCAGTGGCAGGTTCTGCCCCATATTAACGAATATTCCCATAAGGCGAGGCATAACAAAGGCCAACATAAAGATAATTGTCGCAACCCCCACAGCTCCCATGAGGGCGGGATATGCTAAAGCCATACGAAGGCGGGAGTAGATCTCGTCTTCTTTCATCCTGTAATCGGAAATTCTCAAGAGAACCTCGGGCAATCCTCCGCTATTCTCACAGGTACGGACCATCGCTACATATAACGGAGAAAATATCCTGGGATACCGCATGAGGCTCGAGGAGAAGTTTTCGCCTTCTTTCACGGCGTCATGTATATCATAAAGCACTTTCTTCAAGTTCGCGTTTTCCGTCTGTTCCGCTATTATATTAATGGCACTCAAAATGGGAACGCCCGCCCTTAATAGGCTCGCAAGCTGGCGGCTGAAAACGGTTACCTCGCGAGACCTGACTCTGCCGGGTGAGCTTTTAAAAGCTTGCGCGCGGCCCTGGTCCTGAACGGCTCCGCCGCTTTGGACCTCTATGCGCATAGGGAGGTATCCCATGTGGCTGAGCTTATCGATCGCTTCGGATTCGGAAGGCGCCTCGATAGCGCCCTCTACGATATCACCGGGGCCTTTCTTAGCGCGGTATTTATATGTGGTCATAATCTTTCCTCTCTATAGTCGCTATGATTCCGTATTAACGTAATTATCGAGTCTCGATTTCTGGGCACTCGTCATATCCAAAAAACAAACCGCGATTTCATAGCTCTTGCCTGTACGTATCTCCTCTACCCTGACCACTCTGGCAAGGCACTCTATCGCTTCTTTCTCTTCAGGCAGCTCTATCGCCATTTCCAATATTGAGCCTATGGCGAGCGATTCGTCCTCCGTAAAAAGCAAGCCGCCTGCTGAGATATTTTTTGTTACACTGAGCTGTTCGGCGACGTTCACTTTCTTAGCCGAAGCATCTCGGGATTTAAAGATCTTGTAACGCAGGTTGACCTTGCTATCCAGCCGGCCGTAAGTCCTCCGATCTGATCCTAAAGGATTGGCCATGGGCTCGCTTATCAAATTTGGGGATACTATCGCAGGTCTTTTCCCAATGCCCATATTATTATCATCGGAA
>JACROW010000111.1 GCA_016214245.1 Candidatus Omnitrophota bacterium
AACGCGAATCATCAGTCCTGTTGAAGGAATTTTTTAAAAAGAAGCGGAAATAAAAGTTGCGAGGAGAGGTAGCCTAGTCCGGTTTAAGGCAGCGGTTTGCTAAACCGCCGTACTGGTTAAAGCCGGTACCGAGAGTTCAAATCTCTCCCTCTCCGCCAGATTTTGGATAACGATGAAAAAAATCATAAAGACGATATCAGTTATAGTTATAGCGCTGGCTATATATTCGCTTATTCCGGTCACCGCGTTATATCTTAAAAAATCTCCAACGCCGTATACGAATGAAGAAGCTATAGAAAAACTGGAGGATAATAAAGGTGAACATTTCGCGTTCATCGTTTTCGGCGATAATCACTCAGGGCTCGTATTCAATGACAGCGCCACACTCAAACTAATCAGCCGAATTAATAGAGAAGACAGGTTCCGAAAAGTTCCGATAGACTTTGCTATAGTCGCAGGCGACCTTACCAATAAAGGCTCTCTCTGGGATTATCGCGTATACAATAAAGTGCGCTCGCTCATCAAGTGGCCTGTCATAAGCGCGGTCGGAAATCATGACGACGACGGAAAGGGAGCGGAATATTTCAGAGAATATGTAGGAAAGAGAGAATTCGCGTTCGGCGATAGAAATGCATACTTTATAGTGATAGATAATTCGATAGGCGATTTGGGTGATGAGCAGTTTAAGAAGTTGGAAGATGAATTGAAAGCCTCCTCAGCCTATAAACATCGATTCATCGTCGCGCATAAAGCCCCATTCTCTCCCTATCAGCAGTCCTGGTATAGGCCGGAGCTGAGCCCGTGGTCATATCGTTTTATGAAATTGTGCGAGGCGTACAAGATAGATGCGGTATTCTCCGGCCACGAGCATATCTTTAAAGCTCAAAAGTTTGGCGGCGTGAAATATATAACGACAGGCGGCGGCGGCATGCTCACGCATTTCCCCAGTGCTGACGGCGGGTTCCTGCATTATTTAGTGGTCAGGGTATACGGCGATTATTTCGATTATGAGACCCGACGGATATTCCCGCCTCTCTGGGAATTCTTGACGTATTATATGTGGAAAGAGATATTCTATTCTATCATAAACGTTATTTTCTAGTGGTTCGATGCGCATATTGAGGGATTACATACTAAAAGAGTTCTTTTATTCATTCTCCCTTTCCATAGTAGTATTCACGTTCGTTCTTTTGATAGGAAATATCATACAGATCGCCAACCTCGTTATAAATAAGGGCGTGGATTTAATATCGGTCCTGAAACTTTTTTTATACCTCATACCATGGCTTTTGAGTTTTACGCTTCCGATAGCGGCCCTGACAGCAGTGATACTGACGTTCGGCCGGTTATCAAGCGATGGGGAGCTTACAGCGATGAAGGCGAGCGGCATAAGCCTATACAGAATATCCTTTCCGGTATTGATGGTAGGGGCCATCTTCAGCTTCGTAGGCTTTATCATCAACGATCAGGTCTCGCCAAATGCGTCATTCGCTTCGAGAAGGGTTGTTAAAGAGATAGGGATACGCAGGCCCACCGCCATTCTGGAGGAGGGCACTTTTATAAGGGGGTTTGAGAATTACATCTTATTTATCTATGAGATAAGAGGAAATAAACTCAAGAACATACGTATCTATCAGCCCCAGGAAGGCAAACCTACGAGAACTATTGTGGCGGAGCATGGAGAGATAAACTCTATCCCTGAAAAAAATCTGATAGAGCTGAAATTATTCAACGGCACAAGCGAAGAGCCGTCCCCTACGGATCCGGGCACTTTCTATAAATTAAATTTCAAGACATATTATATGTCACTCGACCTTTCGAAGATGCTTAAGAGAGAGAGGATTCAAAAAAAGACGAGAGAGATGACGATAAAGGAATTGAATCAAGAGATCGGCTATTTCGGTTCGCAGAAGATCGACCCGACCCCCTTGTTCGTCGAAATATATAAAAAGATAAATATGTCGTTTGCGTCGTTTGTCCTGATCCTGATAGGCATACCGTTAGGGATAAGGGCGCACAGGAGCGAAAGATCGATAGGGTTCGGGATAAGCCTTGTCCTTTTCGCGGTCTATTGGGGATTATTTTTAGGCGGGATCGCTATTTCGTTAAAAGGCGCTGCCTCGCCTTTATTGGGCGTATCTTTGCCGAATATAATTTTTTTTATTCTGGGTGTCATTTCATTTGTCAACGCAGCAAGGAGGTAGAATTCAGCCATGAGTTTACGGAAACAGTTCCATGTTAAGATGATGCAGAGGGAGAAAAGAAGGAAGAATAGAAAAAAGTTGTTGGCCAAGGGCCAAAATCCGAATGACTATTTTTACGGCAGGTATAATATCGGGCTTGGCGCGGCCGAAGGCAAATGAGGATACTCCTACTCAACCCTCCATTTCAAGGTAGAAGGTACTCCCGCACTTCCAGGAGTCCTGCTGTAACAAAATCCGGGACCCTGTATTATCCGATGTGGCTCGCTTATGCGGCCGGCGTTTTAGAAAAAGAGGGTTTTGAGACAAGGCTCATAGATGGGCCTGCCCGAGGCCTTTTAGATGAAGATATCATAAATATACTTAAAGATTATCGACCCGATTTGGTTGTAATAGATACGTCGACGCCTAGCATATACAGTGACGTTAAAATAGCTGAGCTAGTAAAGGAAAAGGCCAAGGGTAGCTTCGTTATTTTAGTCGGGACACACCCGTCTTCGCTTCCGGAAGAGACCCTTCGTTTAAGTGAATCGATAGACGCTGTTGCGAGAGGAGAATATGATTATACGATAAGGGATCTTGCCGAAACCCTTCGTTCGGGCCGGCAGCTCAAGTCGGTTTCGGGAATCAGTTTCAGGGACGGCGTTGGAATAATTCATAATGAAAAAAGGACGCTGATAGAAGACCTCGATAAGATTCCGTTTGTAAGCTCGGTCTACAAAAGGCATCTCCGCGTAGCCGACTATTTCTTCGCGGCAAGTTTCTATCCGCTCGCGATGATAATTAGCGGCAG
>JACROW010000060.1 GCA_016214245.1 Candidatus Omnitrophota bacterium
TCTATATAATGGAAAGGATCGCTTAAAGATAGAGGAAGATTCGCTCCGTAATATAAGGGGCGCGAAGATAGCCATCGTCTTTCAGGAACCGGCCAGCGCCCTAAATCCGGTCTTTACGATAGGGGATCAGATAATTGAATCTGTCCTTACCCATCAGAGATTAAAGGATAGGCACAGCATAGAGAAGTTAGCCCTTGAATATTTAGACAAAGTTCACGCCCCCAATCCCAAAAAGATATTTTATGATTACCCCCATCAGCTGTCCGGCGGGATGAAACAACGCGTGATGATAGCGATGGCGCTGGTGAACTCACCCGAACTTCTTATTCTGGATGAACCTACGACAGCGCTGGACGTTACCATACAGGCCCAGATCCTCGACCTCCTGGATGAGATTATAGAAGAGGAAAAGCTTTCGGTTCTTTTCATAAGCCACGACTTCGGGATCATCGGAAGGATGTGCGATCATGTGGCGGTGATGTATAAAGGCCGTATAGTTGAACTGGCCGAAACCGATCAAATTCTCCATAACCCAAAAGAGCCATACACAATGTCATTACTGGAATCCGTAAAGGCGTTATCATGACCATGGTGAAATGTGAGGATCTGAAAAAATACTTTCCTATCCAAAGGGGCGCCTTTAAAGGTAAGGCCGGGATTGTAAAGGCCGTTGACGGCGTCACCTTGGAAATCAAAAAGGGCGAAACCTTCGGCATTGTAGGGGAATCCGGCTGCGGCAAGACAACACTAGGAAAACTCATCCTCGGCATTCTAAAACCGGATTCAGGAAGCATCACTTCTGCAACTAAAGACTTACAGGCGATATTTCAAGACCCTTATAATTCACTTGACCCAAAGATGAAGATTTACGACATACTTTCGGAAGGACTGGTCTTGAAGCGGGAAGCTGGTGATATGAGAAAAAGAGTAGAAGACCTTCTTGATCTGGTGAGACTGCCGGAGGATTCGCTGAAGAAGTATCCCCATCAGTTCTCAGGCGGCGAGCGCCAAAGGATCGCCATAGGAAGGGCGGTCCTTACTCATCCGGAGTTCATAGTATGCGATGAGCCTGTTTCGAGCCTTGATGTAACAATACAGCTTCAGATTCTAAAATTGCTTAAAACAATACAAAAGAAAATGTCAATAACATACCTATTCATAAGCCATGATTTACGAGTTGTGAAATTCATGTCTGATAGAATCGCGGTGATGAAAGACGGTAGGATAATAGAGGAAGGCGCAACCCAGGTAGTTTATGCTAAACCGGTCCATCCTTACACAAAGCAGTTATTATCTTCCGTCCTCGCTTATGGATATTAACACAAAGATTCGAAAAATAATAAAGCTTCTGAACAGCTCTTACGGCAGGCCAGAGCCTCTTCACAGATCGGAACCGGTGGGTGAGCTTATCCGGACCGTCCTTTCGCAGAACACTTCCGATAAAAACTCTTTGAAGGCCTTCGCTATATTGAAGAAGAATTTTAGGTCGTGGTATAGCTTATTGAAAGTCGGGACTAAAAAGATAGCGTATTTGATAAGGCCCGGCGGGTTAGCAAATATCAAGGCAAAGAGGATTAAGGATATATTAAAAGAGATAAAACGGCGCGAAGGAAAAATAGCCCTGTCGCGGTTGAAGAATCTAAATATAGAAGATTCGCAAGAGTATTTAAAATCTTTGAAAGGCGTGGGTCCGAAGACCGCTGCGTGCGTCCTCCTGTTCAGTTTTGGGAAACCGGTCATACCTGTCGATACGCACATATTCAGGGTGACGAAACGGTTCGGCCTTATTGGCAAGGATTTGGATATAATAGAAGCACATGAGACTCTGACAAGAATAGTTCCGAGGGACTTGATATACGAGTTCCATTTAGGTATAATAGAGCACGGCCGCAGGACCTGTAAGGCCGAGAATCCGAAATGCGGGATTTGCGTTTTGTATAAACTGTGCAAATTCGAGCGAAAAATATTTTTTAGGAAGAGAAGCTAAAAGTTGATAAGAAAAGCAACAGTAGATGATGTGAAGAAGATCCAAAAGCTCGTAAATTACTATGCGAAGCGGGACGTGATGCTCCCGAGGTCATTAAATGAACTTTATGAAAATATAAGGGATTTCTACGTCTATGCAGAAGGAAAGAATATTTATGGCTGCTGCGCACTCCATGTAGATTGGGAGGACTTAAGCGAGATCAAGTGCCTGGCGGTGAAGAAAACAAAATCCGGCAAAGGCATCGGGAAAAAACTTTTGGAGCGGTGTCTTAAGGAGGCGAAGACTTTAAAAGTAAGAAAGGTATTCGCCCTCACCTATATACCGGAGTTTTTTAAGGCCTTCGGGTTCAGGGCCGTCGATAGAAATAAGCTTCCGCACAAGATATGGAGCGAGTGCATAAAGTGCGTATATTTTCCCGATTGTAAAGAGATGGCCATGATGAAGGAGATTTAAAAGGTTAATCATGGGTTACACAATAACCGAAAAGATACTGCTGAAACATACAAGCGAGAAGGAGATCCGGCCGGGTGAATTTATGAATGCGAGAGTCGATCTGTGTCTCGGCAATGATATAACCGCGCCTTTGGCTATCGAAGAATTTGAAAAGCTGGGATTAAAAAAGATATTTGATACTAAAAAGGTGGTTTTGGTTCCGGATCATTTCACACCCGCCAAGGACATGAAGAGCGCGAACCAGTGCAAGCTCCTCTCTGAATTTGCAAAAAGGCATGGTATAAAGAATTATTTTAAAGTAGGCAGGATGGGGATAGAGCACGCGCTATTGCCTGAGATGGGTATGGTCCTGCCAGGCGACCTCATAATAGGCGCAGACTCGCACACCTGCACCTACGGCGCTTTGGGCGCTTTTGCCACCGGAGTCGGCTCTACGGATCTTGCGGCAGCAATGGCTACAGGAGAGTGCTGGCTGAAGGTTCCCGAATCTATGAAGTTTGTATACTTTGGAAGATTGAAAAAATGGATCGGCGGCAAGGACCTGATCCTTCATACGATAAAGGATATAGGCGTTGACGGCGCTTTATATAAGGCGATGGAATTTTGCGGTGAAGCGATAGAAAACCTTCCTGTAGATGACAGGCTCACGATGTGCAATATGGCTATCGAGGCCGGCGGCAAAAACGGCATAATAGCGCCGGATAAAACTACTTTACGGTATATTAAATCGATTAAGAATAAGAAGAGACTTAGGCCAGGCAAATTCTATTTTAGCGACGAGGATGCGAAATATTCTGAAATAAAGGAATATGATTGCAGGGCGATAGAGGACCCTCTCGTCGAATGTATTGCGGGGCAAAAGGGTAAGCTCCTCTATAAGATTGATAGTGATACCAGCTACTCAAAAGGTCTATCTGGAGGCTGTTGAAGAAGGCCTCGCGCGGATCTTCGTTGAGGCAGGAGGCGTATTCTCAACGCCAACGTGCGGGCCTTGTCTCGGCGGCCATATGGGCATACTAGCGGAAGGTGAAAAAGCCATCTCGACAACGAACAGGAATTTCATCGGCAGGATGGGCCATCCGGGTAGCGGTGTATACCTCTCAAATCCTGCGGTCGCGGCGGCGAGTGCCGTAAAGGGTAGGATAGCGCATCCCGAAGAGGTGCTTTAAAGATGACTTATAAAGGCAGGGCACATAAATTCGGAAACGATATCAATACAGACGAGATAATATCGGCCCGTTATCTCAATACCACTGACAGGCTTGAGCTGGCAAGACACTGCATGGAGGATGCCGATAAGGACTTTGTGAAGAAGGTGAAGCCGGGGGATGTCATACTTGCCGGGAAGAATTTCGGCTGCGGCTCTTCAAGAGAACACGCGCCCATTGCGATAAAGGCAAGCGGCATCTCCTGTGTGATAGCGGAGAGCTTCGCGAGGATATTCTTTAGAAATAGCGTCAATATAGGCCTGCCGATAATTGAATCGCAGGAGGCATCACAGAGGATCAGGAACAGGGATCTGATCAGGGTTAATACGCGGATGGGTATAATAAGAAATTTGACAAGGAAGGAAAGCTATAGGTTTGAGAGATATCCTCCCTTCATGCGAAGAATAATTCGTTCAGGCGGTTTGATCAATTCCCTAAAGAAGAGACTAAGATGAAGCGAGATTCTTATAAAATCGCAGTTATCCCCGGAGACGGGACAGGCCCTGAGGTTATAAGGGAGGGCTTAAAAGTCCTAAAGGCCGCATCTAAAAAATTCGGCTTTCGTTACAAAGAGGAGATCTTCACTTATGGCGGTGAAAGATACCTAAGGAAAGGTTTGACCATTAAGGATAAGGAGATCTCAAATTTAAAGAAATTCGACTGCATCTATCTCGGCGCGATAGGCCATCCGGATGTAAAACCCGGCATCTTGGAGCAGGGGATACTTTTGAAGATCCGGTTCGGCCTTGATCAGTATATAAACTTAAGGCCTGTGAAATTATATAATTCTGAATTCTGTCCCATAAAGGGAAAGGGGCCGGAGGATATAGATTTTGTCGTCGTGCGGGAAAATTCCGAAGGCCTGTACAAGGGTATGGGGAAATTTGAGAAGAAGGGAACTAGAAATGAGGTTGCCATTCAAATCTCTTACAATACCCGAAAAGGCGTTGAGCGTTGTATTCGTTATGCCTTTGAGTACTGCCGGAAGCGCAACAAGAGGAAGAAATTGACGCTTTGCGGAAAGACGAATGTGCTCACCTATGCCTGGGACTTGTGGCAAAGGACTTTCGATGAGGTTAAGAGAGAATACCCCGACATCCAGACCGATTACGCGCATGTTGACGCGACGACGATGTGGTTTGTGAAGAATCCGGAATGGTTTGATTGTATTGTGACGGACAATATGTTCGGGGACATAATAACAGACCTTGGCGCCATGATCCAGGGCGGCATGGGCATAGCAGCAGGCGGAAATATAAACCCCGAAGGCGTATCGATGTTTGAGCCCATAGGCGGTTCGGCGCCGAAATATACAGGAAAGAATGTGATAAATCCTCTTGCGGCAATCTGTGCGCTTGGCATGCTTTTAGAGAATATCGGCGAGGAGGAAGCCGCTAAGGCGGTTGAGGATTCAGTGATAAAAGTTGTGCAGACGAAGCTAAAGAACCTCGCAGCCGGAAAGATGGGTTATTCAACCGAAGAGGTCGGGGATTTGGTGGTGGATAATTTATGAGTAAAATTTATAATGTAGCAATAATGGGTGCGACTGGTGCGGTAGGGAACTGTTTCTTGAGGATTCTCGAGGAACGGAGATTCCCAGTTGAGAATATAAGACTTTTGGCTTCAGAGCGCTCAAAAGGCAAAAAGCTAAAATTCAACGGCAAACTCTATCCTATCGAGGTATTGACGCACGATTCATTCGGTGGGATAGACTTAGTTTTGGCCAGCGCCGGTGCTTCGAGAAGCTTAGAATTTTTGCCGAGCGCTGTAAAGGCCGGTGCAGTATGCGTAGATAACTCTAGCGCATTCAGGATGGAGAAGGACGTGCCGCTTGTGGTGCCGGAGGTTAATAGCCACCGGATAAAGGAGCATAAGGGGATAATCGCAAATCCGAATTGCTCCACGATCCAGATGGTCGTTGCATTATGGCCGATCCATAGGATCGCTAAGATTAAAAGGATAGTTGTAACTACTTTTCAATCCGTATCCGGCGCAGGCCAAAAGAAGGTGTTGGAACTTTGGAAACAGTCAAAACTCTTCTTAGCGAAAAAGAGGATCATACCTGTAGAATTTTCCCACAGGATTGCGTTTAATCTCATTCCGCAGATCGATATATTTCTGGATAATGCCTACACCAAGGAAGAGATGAAAATAGTGAATGAGACCCGAAAGATCATGGAAGACGCTTCTATACAGATAAATGCCACTTGCGTGAGGGTGCCGGTATTCTATGCGCATTCGGAGAGCGTGAATCTCGAGACCGAAAGGCATATCACTGCCGATGAGGTTCGGAAGATTCTTTCGAAGGCGCCAGGCGTCAGGGTTATAGACGACCCCAATAAACAGGCCTATCCTATGCCGGCCGATGCGGAGGGCCGCGATGAGGTCTTTGTAGGAAGGATAAGAGATGACCTCTCTATCGAGAACGGTATCTCCATGTGGATTGTGAGCGACAATATCCGTAAAGGCGCTGCCCTCAACGCGATCCAGATCGCCGAGTACCTTGTCAAATAAAATTTTTCGATTCAAACTGTCCGGCGATTACTTTCGGGCATTGCTTCCGCTTGCCGCAAATTAGGATTAGGCATCCTAATTTGCTGTCCAAAATTTACGATGGCCGCTCAACCTGGCAGTAAG
>JACROW010000115.1 GCA_016214245.1 Candidatus Omnitrophota bacterium
CTACATATAGGACGGGGCGATATAGATATTTCGCTGGCGAGGACTCTTATGGGACGGAAGAAATTGATAGGGGTCACGGTGGAAAATCTTAAGAGTGCCCTCGAGGCAAAGCTAAAAGGTGCAGACTATCTTGGTGTCGGGCCGATATTCAAAACCCCGATAAAACCCGGCATCAAGCCAAAAGGAACGAGGCTGCTTAACGCGGTTAAAAGAGTGAATATGCCGTTTTTCGCAATAGGCGGCATAGATTGCGCGAATATCAAGAAATTAACCGAGAGGGGTTTCAAGCGCATAGCAGTGATACGGGCGCTCTGTAAGGCCAGAGTTCCCTATATTGCAGCGCTAAAGCTGAAAGAGGCGCTTTTTTAAAATGACCCAATTAGATTACGCGAAGGCAAAAAAGGCATCGCAGGAGATGAGGCGCATCGCAAAGGACGAAGGCGTCGATATCGACTGCATCCTACAAGGTGTTGCTAAAGGAAGGATTGCTATTCCGAAAAATAAGCGCCGGGCCTTGTCAAAACCCTGCGGTATAGGAGAGGGCCTGAGGACGAAGATAAACGCCAATATAGGCACGTCGAAAGACTCATCGGATATTGCGCATGAGATCAGGAAGATGCATCTCGCGGTATCGCTTGGCTCTGACACGATAATGGACCTATCCACGGGTCCTAAGATTAAAGAGACCCGGAAGGCGATACTGCGTAATTCCGGCGTCCCTGTGGGCACAGTGCCTATATATGAAATAGCCATAAAGGGTTTGGCAAGATACGGCCGCATAAAAGATATAACGGTAAATGAGATGTTCGATTGTCTGGAGGAACAGGCCGAAGACGGTGTGGACTTTTTCACGATCCATGCAGGTGTTACCATGAAGGCTTTAGATATATTGAAGATGAATCCCAGGATACTTGACATAGTGAGCCGTGGCGGAGCATTTTTAGCCGAATGGATGATAGGTAATAGAAAAGAAAACCCGCTTTATGAATATTTCGATAAAGTCTTAAAAATCGCCGAACGGCATGACATCACTTTAAGCTTAGGCGACGGGCTCAGGCCAGGGGCAGTTCGGGATGCCACGGATATGCCGCAAATTACAGAGCTTGTCACTTTGGCTGAGCTCCGGCGGTGCGCGCATAAGGCCGGCGTTCAGATAATGATCGAGGGCCCCGGCCACGTTCCAATAAATCAGATAGAAGCCAATGTGCTCTTGGAAAAATCGATATGCGACCGCGCTCCGTTTTATGTCCTCGGCCCTCTCGTAACGGACATTGCCCCCGGTTACGACCACATAACCGCTGCAATCGGCGGGGCCATTGCCGGCAGTGCGGGCGCGGATTACTTGTGCTACGTAACGCCTTCAGAGCACTTGAGGCTCCCGACGCTAGATGATGTGAAGGAAGGGGTTATAGCGACAAGAATAGCTGCGCATGCCGCCGATATAGCGAAAGGTGTGGCAGGTGCAATCGATTGGGACATAAATATATCGAAAGCACGGCGCGCAAGAGATTGGAAAAGACAGTTCGAGTTGGCGATTGATAAAGTAAAGCCCAAGAAATACAGGAGCATGTCAAGGCCCGGCCTTGAAGATGTGTGCACCATGTGCAGCGAATATTGCTCTATCAAGATGGTTGAAAATTGTTTCAAGAAATTAAGATGAATTCCCCGGCATGAGCATACTTGTGGTCGGCTCAGTTGCGATAGATTCGGTCCAGACGCCGTTTGGCAAAAAAGACGCGGTCTTAGGAGGATCGGCGACATATTTTTCAATCGCCGCCTCCTTCTTCAATAAAGTGAACATGGTCGCTGTCGTTGGAGAGGATTTTCCAAAAAAATATATAACCTTCTTTAAAAGAAGAAGCATTGGCATCGAGGGATTGGAGATCGCCAAGGGAAAGACATTCAAGTGGAAAGGGCAATACGACTACGACCTCAATAAGGCTGACACGATATATACCCACCTGAATGTATTTAACGATTTTCACCCGCGCATCCCCGGCAGGTTAAAAGGCGCAAATTTTTTATTTTTGGCTAATATCGATCCGGAATTGCAATATAGCGTTCTAAGCCAGATGGATAGGCCTCGCCTCGTTGCCTGTGATTCGATGAACTATTGGATAGCGCACAAGAAGAGAAAGCTGGAGAAGGTCTTGACTAAGGTCGATATATTCTTATTGAACGATGCTGAAGCCAGACAATTTACCGGAGAGGCAAACCTTCTGAAGGCAGCGCAATCGATACAGTCTATAGGCCCTAAAGTGGTCGTCATAAAGAAGGGGGAGCACGGGGTTCTCTATCTTTCGGGCGACTCTTTTTTTCTGGCGCCGGCGTATCCTTTAGAGTCACTCCGTGACCCGACAGGAGCCGGCGACACCTTTGCAGGCGGAATGTTCGGGTTCTTAAGCAGAGTAAAAAGAATACATGAATCCAGCATGAGAAAAGCCGTAATCTATGGCACTATCCTCGCATCATTCGTGGTTGAGGACTTTAGCGTAAATAGGCTCTTGAAACTTTCGATGACGGAGATAAAGGCCCGATACAGGCATTTCATGCAGATAACAAAATTCTCATGAAGACAGCGGGTGTAACACAATGGTTAGTGTTCCAGCTTCCCAA
>JACROW010000112.1 GCA_016214245.1 Candidatus Omnitrophota bacterium
AGGTCGGAATAGCTCTGGTCAGCGGTTATGCCCAGGAATAGAATCGGGATGCTCGCGGTATTGAATTTTACTATGAATGGATTGTCAATTTCATCCGGTATGTCCGGGAGGACCCTCTTGGCCAATTCTATGCGGTCACGTATGTCGTTCGAAGCCTCGTCGAGGTTCGTCCCCCATATGAATTTAAGCGTTATGAGTGATGCCCCTTCAATGGACCGTGATGTTAGTTTCTCAATGCCCGGCGTCGTGGCTAACTGGTTTTCTAAAGGCTCAGTCACCCTTATCTCCACGTCTTCGGGGCTCGCTCCCGGATAGGACGTGACGACAGTTATGGAAGGCGGTTCTATCTTGGGCATCATGTCAATGCCGAGCCTTGTCAGGCTGTAGACGGCGATTATGATGATGGATGAAAATATCATCAGATTAGTAACCGGCCTCTTGACTCCAAATTCAGGAAGATTCATCGCTTAAAACCTTTTACTTTGCATTCCTCTGTCCTGACCGGCGCTCCATCGCGGAGCCTCTGCTGGCCCACAATTACTACCGTATCTCCGGCCTCGACTCCCTCAAGGACCTCATAATGAGGCCCCTCCCGCAACCCCAGCCTCACTTTCCTCAAAACCGCCTTGCCGCCTTCAACAATATATAGGTAAGTATCCGGCTTTCTTCCTATGATAGCTTCCTTTAACACTGTCGGTATATCTTTATGCTCTTCTATGATAAGCCTTACCCTCGCGAACATGCCGGACTGGAGTTTGTTGTCTGCGTTATCGATGGTTATCTCTATCGGGGCCGCACGCGTCTCCAGGTCAACAATGGGGCTTATCCTCGTGACCTTGCCGATGAATTTGTCACTCGGGTAAGCGTCTATTTCAAGTTCGGCCTCCTGGCCTAAAGAAACTTTTGGAAGATATCTCTCCGGTATCTCAAGATTTATTTCGGCCTTCGTCATGTCAGCTACTATTGCGATGGCAGTCTGCGGCGTCACATTCGATCCTATATCTACATATAGCCGGCCAACTATGCCTGTTAAAGGGCTCTCAACAGGCGCCTTCTCGAATTTAAGGCCTATCTCATCTCTATCGACATAGGCGATCGCCTCTCCTTTGTTTACGGGACTACCGGCCTCCTTGACCTTCTCTATTATCTTGCCGCTCACCTTCGGATATAGAATCGCCTCGTCCTGGCCCTTGATATCACCGACATACTCCAGAACCTTCTTGAGGTTCTCTTTCTTCACATTCATAACCTTAACTGGCACTGTCTCGTCTCTGACTTTACCGGCGCTTCCTTTGCCGCATCCAGCGATAACGGCTGCGGCGAGAAAAAGAATTATAAGATAAAAAGCTTTTCTTCTCATGTGGGTCTCCGTCATTCTATTCTGATATTGTCATTCACGAGCGTCACGCCCTCTGCCCTGGCCAATTCTATCAGGCTTATATTGTAGTCTATGACGCTTTTAATATAATTGGCGTCTGCCTTGCTCAAGCGCTCCTGGTAGGTAAGAATGTCGAGCGTAGAGACGAGTCCTGCACTGAATCTCGTTTCCTGCGCCTCGTAATTCTTCCCTTCCGCCTCTTTGGCGATTGAGCTTGCCTCAAGCACGCGATATCTTATCTTCACGTTCCTGACGGCATCCCTTACCTCAAGTATTATCTTCTGCTCCAACCTCTTGAAATTTATGAGCGCCTGCGCCTTCTCGAGCTTAGACTTTTCGTATCTGCCTTTCTCCTCGTCGCTGCCAAGGGGCATCGATACTTTAACGCCTACCACCCAATCGGGGTATTTCCCTCCCCCTATATGGCCAAGGTCTTTCTCGTAATTCTTTCCTAATCCATTGAGCCCGTAGCTTCCAGTAAGGTCGACTATCGGGAGCATGCCATTCTTATTGAAGACGACCGATATCTCTTTATTCTTCAAATCTATCTTGGCCGCCTCGTAATCAGGCCTATAATCGAAGGCCTTCTTTATCGTGTCACTTAAACGCACCTCTTCTTTCTTATAAGAGAGCTCATCCAAAAGCATGATATCAGCGTTCCATAGTTCCGGGTCATCGACAAGGTTTGTTATCAATTTCAAATTATCCTCTGCTAATTTCATCGTAGCCTCTTGCGCCAAAAGGGCCTGATTGGCGCGCGCCAATTCCGCCTCTGATTCCAACAGGTCAACGTTGCTCGCCAGCCCCTTAGCTTGCTTTTCCTTGTTTATCTCGTGAAGACCCTCCACTCTTTTCAGGGTATCTTTGGCTGTCCTGTATTGTTCCTGGCTGTATTGAAGATCGTAATAGCTTTTCTTGACATCCGTCAAAACGTTCATAACTTCCTGCGCGAATTCCTGTTTTGATTTCAGTTTATTATTCTTCGCTATCAGAAAGTCGGCTTTATTTACAACGAGGCCGAACCCTTTCAGTAAAGGCTGCGTAACCGTAATTTCCGCCTGCGAATCGAACTGCGGATTCATGCTCTGTATCCTTGAATTCGACCTTGTTCGCGTATTATAAAAATCTATTGAGAGCTGGGTCCCGGTTACTAATTTCTGGTCATATCCGAAATTGAACTTTCCCGTCCTCGTCTTCGAGGTATTAGTTCCTGCGAGTGTGCTTGGACTCAATTCAGTATTATCCTCCATGGTGAAATCAAAGGACAAGTCTGGCTCAAAGGCCGCCCTTTTTATCATCACATTGGCATCCTCTATTTGCGGCGATATTCTCTTCACGTTGATCTCAGAGTTATTCTTTAGCGCCATTGCGATGCAGTCCACCATCGCAAGCTCAAGCGTCCGCGTTGACTCTGCCGAAGCTATGAAGGCCTCCTTGTCAAAACGGGGCATCTCCTCTGCCCCGAGGACCGGAATATGCCAGGCTATCAAACCAAATATCACTAATATCACAATAAGCCTATTCATCCTAAGTCAGGCATCCTTTTCTTTAATCAATATGTCGCGAATCTTTGTCAGTATCCTGAGATACTCTTCCCTGTCATACTGCGATACTCGGCCGAATATATCGATGCACATCTTACGCCTCTCTTCATGAATATCCTTAACCAGCCCATCTCCCTTCGGAGTAGTCTTTATCCTGATCACGCGCCGGTCTTTCGGGTCGTAGCTCCTTACAACATATCTATCTCTCACCAATCGATCCACGATGCCGGTCATGGCCGCTGTAGTCACGCCCATTGAACGTGCAAGATCCGACATCCGCATCTCGCCCTGCCTGGTTAGAAAAGTCAAAATGACAAATTGCGGCATGGTGACCTTGAGCTTATAGAAGCTGGTCTTCTGCTGTTTCATAAATTCCTTTATGATGGTAGGCATTATCTCACCTATTCGGTCTGCGAACTCTTTTAAGCCTATACCGCTCATATTTAACCTCCTTCATATTTAAGTATATTAAATATCAATACTGTTAAATATACCACATGAACCGTGAAATGTCAAGGGCCGGTTGAGATTTTTTCTTGATTGCCTGTTCGGGGTAGGTTATCTATTCTTCGGCTTGTAAAAAACCTTGTAGATGAATCGATTTGCGCTTTTGGTTACAGAATTGGCGAAGCCTGC
>JACROW010000113.1 GCA_016214245.1 Candidatus Omnitrophota bacterium
GAAGAAAGAGGCGAGCTATCTGAAGATCCTCGGCTCGTATCCGGTGGGAAACAATGTGTAAAGAAAGATGAAGAATCTGGTAAGACAAAATATATTGAACGTTAAGCCATACGTTCCTGGGAAGCCAATTGAGGAAGTCCAAAGGGAGTTGGGCCTGAAAGACGTTATAAAATTGGCGTCGAATGAGAACTGTCTCGGACCTTCCCCTAAGGCCTTGGATGCTGTCAGGAAGAGTTTGAAGGATATAAACAGGTATCCGGACTCAAGCTCTTTCTATCTGAAGAAGCGATTGGCGAAATTTTTGGGCGTCAGGGAGGATGAGCTCATCATCGGAAACGGCTCAGACGAGATAATAGTCCTTGCAGTAAAGACGTTCGTGAACCCGCCCGATGAGGTCGTGATAGCGAAACCGACTTTCCTGATATATGAGATCGCATCGCAGGTCCAGGATGCGAGGATAAGGAACGTTTCGCTGACGAGAGATTACAAATATGATTTGAAAGAGATGAGAAAGGCCGTGAACGATGCTACGAAACTCGTCTTCATAGCGAATCCCGACAATCCGACCGGCACGTATGTCACGAAGAAGGCATTGGACGATTTTTTTAGCTCCATTCCGGATGATGTAATAGTATTTCTGGATGAGGCATATTACGAATTCGCTAAAGTTTCTTTCAAAGATTATCCGAACGGCCTCGATTATCTCAATAGAGAGAATGTGATAATCTCGAGGTCCTTTTCCAAGGCGTATGGATTGGCGGCCTTGAGGGTTGGCTACGGCATCTCAAACGCTAAATTCATAAACTATATGGAAAGGACGAGAGAGCCTTTTAACGTCAATCTGTTGGCTCAGGCAGCTGCCGCGGCAGCATTAGATGATAAGGCTTTTCTGAAGAGAACCTTGAGACATGTAGAGAAAGAGAAAAAATTTCTTTATGATGCTTTCGATAGATCGAATCTGGAATATGTAGCGAGCGCCACAAATTTTATTCTCGTCAATGTCAAGAAGGATTGTGTAAAAGTATTCGATGCTCTGTTAGAAAAAGGCGTCATAGTGCGCGACATGAAGGCTTGGGGGCTCGATTCGTTCATCCGGGTCACAATCGGAACGCACGAAGAGAATAGGAAATTTGTAGAAGGGTTGAAAAAGGTGATGGAGGAATTATGATAATAGTTTTAAGGCCGGATGCGACCAAGAAGCAGATCGACCATATAGTTGACAGGGTTAAAAAACTGGGTTTAAAACCATGGGTATCGAAGGGGACCGAAAGGACAATAATCGGCGTCATAGGTAAAGAGGATGTCATACGGGTCCAGCCGCTTGAGGTATTCCCGGGGGTGGAGAAGGTCCTTTCGATACTGAAGCCGTATAAGCTTGCCTCGAGGGACTTCAGGAAAGAGGATAGCGTTATAGATGTAGACGGCGGTGTAAGGATAGGCGCGAAAAGGATAGTTGTGATGGCAGGACCATGCTCGGTTGAAAATGAGAAACTTTTGATAAACATAGCCAAAAAGGTGAAGAAGGCCGGCGCCACAGTTTTAAGAGGCGGGGCGTTCAAGCCGAGGACGTCGCCGTATGCGTTCCAGGGGCTTGGCCTGAAAGGGTTAAAATTTTTGGCTGAGGCGAAGAAGGAAACAGGCCTTGCTGTCATAACAGAGCTCATGGATATACGCGATCTGGGGCTTCTTCTGAAATATGCCGACATAATACAGATAGGCGCAAGGAACATGCAGAATTTTAATTTACTTAAAGAGGTGGGAAAGACCAAAAAGCCGGTGATGCTGAAACGCGGAATGGCGAATACGATAAAGGAACTGTTGATGTCGGCAGAGTACATACTTTCGGAAGGTAATTTCAATGTCATGCTTTGTGAGAGGGGGACACGGTCGTTTGAGGACGCGACCCGCTTCACCTTGGATCTGAGTGCTGTTCCGCTACAGGAAAATGGGGCCTTGTCGGGCCCTGCGCCAAGGCAGCGGTTGCAGCAGGAGCGGATGGCCTGATAATAGAGGTCCATCCGAATCCCGAAGAGGCATTGTCAGACGGAGAACAGTCGCTCTATCCTGAGAATTTTGAGAAGCTGGTGGTGGAGTTGAAGAAAATAGCGACGGCAGTGGGGAGAGAGATTTGAGACAATTTAACAAGATAGCGATTATCGGCGTGGGCTTGATCGGTGGCTCGATAGGCCTTGCGATAAAGAGGAATCGCGTTGCAGGCAAAGTTATGGGCATCTTTAGGAGACGATCGACCTTAAGAAGGGCTTTAAGATTTAAAGCTATAGACAAAGGCACTATGGATTTGAAGGAAGGTGTGAAAGGCGCCGATTTGATAATTATTGCGACTCCTGTATCTTCAATTCCAGCGCTCTTTAGGGAATTGATTAAGCATGCAAAACGAGGCGCCATTGTAACTGATGTTGGAAGCACCAAATCATGGATAGTGGATAGGATCGAAAAGACGCCGGGCCTTTCGTCTATATTTTTCGTCGGCTCCCATCCAATGGCGGGGTCCGAGCATAGCGGCGTAGAATTTGCTAAAGAAGACCTATTTAAAGGCTCGCCGTGTATAGTTACAAGAACCAAGAAGACAAATAAGCGGGCTTTAAGCAAGGTAATAAATTTCTGGAAAGCGCTTGGCACTAAGGTTGAGGTGATGAGTCCTGCAAGGCACGATAGGAGCGTATCCATTATAAGCCACCTGCCGCATATCGTTGCCTTCAGCCTGGCCGGAGCAGTTCCTAAAAAAGAATTGCTATATGCGGCGGAAGGCTTTAAGGATACGACAAGGGTTGCATCAAGCGATCCTTTACTTTGGTCTGATATCTTTTTGACGAATAGAGAAGAGCTCTTAAGATCCGCCCGAATATTTGAAAGATATTTCAAAAAACTTACAAGCGCCTTGTCAAAAGACAGCCGCTTAAGGCTTGTCAGATTGCTTAAGGGAGCTAAGGCAAAGCGCGATAGCTTGACGGGACAGGTTTCAGCATGAAGAGTCACCATGCATAGAAACCTGTCCCGAAAGTCCAGCTCTTTGGTAATAGCCGTAGACGGGCCTGCCGGAAGCGGGAAGAGCACCGTCTCGAAAAGAATAGCGAAGGCGCTCGGCCTCCTATACATAGATACAGGCGCCATGTACAGGGCGCTTACGCTTAAAGCGATAAGGCAGAATTTAGACCTGGAAGACGAGAGGGCGCTCGTATCTTTGGCGGGTTCAACGAAGATAGACCTCGAGGAAGCTAATGGTGTACTAAAGGTACATCTTGACGGAGAGGATGTGGCAGGCTTTATAAGGACGCCGGAACTCACCAAGAAGGTTAAATATATAGCCCGCGTCCCCGGCGTAAGGCAGGAGATGGTGAAACTGCAGCGCGCGATAGGCGAGAGGACCGGCGCTGTTTTAGAGGGAAGAGACATCGGCACGGTGGTATTTCCCGACGCTAGTTTTAAGTTTTACCTTGATGCAGATGTGGAAGAGAGGGCGCGCCGTAGATACAAGGAACTGACGGAACTCGGTCAAAAGGTCAGCCGTGAGGATATAAAAAAAGACGTTGTCCTAAGAGATGAGTCTGACATGAAGAGGAGCGTTGGGGCGCTGAAGAAGGCAGATGGCGCTATTATCATCGACACAACGAACCTGTCCGTAGATGAGGCAGTCAAGAAGATCCTAAGGTTTATAAAATGTGGTACTTTATAGGCTGGGTATTCTTCCTTATCTTTTTCAAGGCTTATCTTAATCTAAAGGTTATAGGGCGGGAGAATATCCCGAAGAAGGGCGCATTTATATTCGCCTCTAATCACTCTAGTTACCTGGACCCGATCATCTTAGGGGTCTCCGTTTACAGGAGTTTGAATTATATGGCACAGGAGGATCTGTTCACGAGGCCGTTTCTTGGCTGGGCGTTACGGAAGGTTCACAGTTTTCCTGTCAGGAGAGAAGAGAATGATTTTAGGGCCGTAAGGCAGGCCCTTAATAAACTTAGCGAAGGGAAGCCCCTCGTCA
Organism: Candidatus Omnitrophota bacterium; assembly: GCA_016214245.1. Taxonomy (GTDB): domain Bacteria; phylum Omnitrophota; class Gorgyraeia; order 2-01-FULL-45-10; family 2-01-FULL-45-10; genus JACROW01. The sequence continues at coordinate 4,001 of JACROW010000113.1, forward strand.
TATTTCCCGAGGGTATGCGCTCGAAAGACGGGAGCTTAAAGAGGGCCAAACCAGGCATCGGGTTCATAGCCGCGAAGGCAAAGGTTCCGGTTGTGCCTGCATATATAAAAGGCGCTTTCGACGCGTTGCCGAAAGGCGTGAGCACATTGAGGCGCCGTCCCGTTACGATTCATATAGGAAAACCGATAAGTGTAGATAATGCGCATAGCGGCACCAAAGATAAAGACGCATATCAAAAGATTAGCGATGCCATAATGCATAGGATAACGGAACTGTCATAAGTAATCATGACGACAAAGTTAGCCAAAAGAATAGGATTCTGCTTCGGTGTGAGGCGCGCCGTCAGTTTGGCCGAGGCGGCGTTGAAGAGAGATGGCGAAGCGCATTCATTGGGCTCGATCATACATAATCCTCAGGTTGTTGCGCGCCTCTCTAAAAAGGGATTGAAGGTTGCCGATAATGTGGCCGCCATAAAGAGCGGCACCGTCGTGGTGTCATCACACGGCATAAGCCCCAAGATATCACGGTCGATTAAAAAAAGAGGCCTGAAGCTTATCGACACGACCTGCCCGTTCGTCTTGAACGCGCAGAGGATAGTCAGGTCCTTAAGCGGCGATGGCTATAAAGTCATAATATTGGGTGAGGCTAGACATCCGGAGGTGAAGGCACTGGTTGACTTCGCGTCTTTAGATACGATTGTTGTAAGGGATAAAAGTGAGGCAAGTAAACTGAAGATAAGTAATAACGATTATATCGGCATAATTTCACAAACGACTCAATCTACAGATAATTTTTTGGATGTTGTCGAGACGATACGAAAAAAAAGGCCGAGGGAATTGAAGATAATAAATACCATATGCAAGGATGTTGAGGAGAGGCAAAGGGCAGCCCGCATATTGGCAAAGAAGGTCGATGCGATGCTCATAGTCGGCGGGAAGAACAGCGCGAATACGAAAAGGCTTTTCGAGATCTGCAGAAAGCTTCAGAAGAATTCGCATCTTGTAGAGACTGAAAAAGAGATAGCTCGAGGCTGGTTTAAGCCCAATAGCATCATAGGCGTAACAAGCGGTGCATCCACGCCTGATTGGCTGGTTAAAAAAGTAATTAATGCGATTCGGGAAAAAGGAGGTTGTATAATTAATGGATGAAGAAAGGAACAGTTTGAAAGATTTGCAAGGTTGCGAGGCGAAGGAGGTGGAGAAGGACGATATTTCAAAACTATATCTTGATAGTATCGCCAATATCAAAGAAGGGACTATAGTAAAGGGCAAGGTGGTTGCTATCACTCCGAAGGACGTCGTCGTTGATATAGGCTATAAATCAGAAGGGGCCATTTCAATCTCGGAGTTTCAGGATCCAGATACAATTAAGGTAGGAGATGAGATAGAGGTCTATCTGGAATCCAAGGAAGATGATTCCGGCATGGTGGTCTTATCCAAACAGAAGGCGGAGCGCGCGGTGGGCTGGGAGATGGTCATCTCCAGGTATGGCGAAGGAGATCTGGTTGACGGCAAGATAACGAAAAAAGTGAAGGGCGGGTTCATGGTTGATATCGGCGTTGAGGCCTTTCTGCCGGCAAGCCTTGCGGCGAGCAGGGCTTTCGGAAATCTGAATCAATTGATAGGCCAGACATTCCAGTTTAAGATAGTCAAGATAAATAAGCCCAGAAAAAATATAGTCGTATCGCGCCGGGATGCCCTCCAGCAGCAGAAGGAAGAGGACAAGAAGAAGGTATTCGATGCCCTTCAAAAAGGCGCCATCGTAAGCGGCATAGTCAGGAACATTACGGATTTCGGCGCCTTTATCGAGTTGGGTGCCGGCATAATAGGGCTTTTACATATTACGGATATGAGCTGGGGCAGGGTTTCGCATCCGAGTGAGGTGCTGGCTATCGGCGATAACGTGGATGTCATGGTCCTTGATTTCGATAAGGATAATATGAGAATATCGCTCGGGTTGAAACAGAAGACACAGAATCCATGGGAGACCGTTGACACGAAGTACGCTATCGGCAGCAAGATCAAGGGGACCGTGGTTAATCTCGCGCCGTACGGCGCTTTCGTAGAGCTGGAAAAAGGCGTGGAGGGCCTGCTTCACATCTCAGAGGTCTCATGGACAAAGAAATACGCCAACCCTAACGAACTCTTGGCCATCGGCGATAGGATAGAAGCGGTCGTTTTGGATGTCGACAAACAAGCCAGGAAGATATCGCTTGGATTGAAACAGCTCGAGGCGAACCCATGGCTGGATGCCGAAACTAAATATCCGGTTGGAACGAAGGTAAGGGGAAAGATAAGAAATCTGACAGATTACGGCGCTTTTGTCGAATTGGAGGACGGGATCGACGGCCTGATTCACGTCTCAGACATCTCCTGGACGAAGCGGGTGGGCCATCCGAAAGATGTGATGAAGAAAGGCGAAAAGATTGAGGCGGTCGTATTGGCTGTCGACGCAAATAATAGAAGGATATCCCTCGGCATAAAACAGCTTACGCCGGACCCCTGGGATGAGATAGCATTAAGATATGTTCAGGATACTGTTCTGCCGGGCAAGATCACTAAAGTAGCGAATTTCGGACTCTTCGTCGAGATAGAAAAGGATCTCGAGGGCCTGGTCCATATCTCAGAGATACCACTTGCCGAAGGCGAGAAGCTGGAGGAGAAGTTCAAGGTCAGCGATGAGGTTAAGGCCAAGATATTGAAGGTAGATTCGATTCAGCATAAGATAGGCTTGAGTTTGAAGGTTTAAGTATGAAGAGATCTATCGATCTGGAAAAAGAGGCGGTCATAGATGTTGCGCAGCTCATGGCTGCGGCTGCAAGGACCGCGCCGAAGACGAGGGGGATAGATAATATTGAAATTATAGCGATCGATGACGAGGAGACGAAAGACAGGCTCATTCGTAAGATGAGAGAACTTTCAATCAGCGAAAAACGGCCATCGTTAGAGCGCGACGCGAACGCCATTGCCGGGTCACATGTCATCTTGGTCGTGGGGGTCAAATCGAAGCCTGGCGGATTGAACTGCGGGTTCTGCGGATATCGTACCTGCGAAGAGCTTCAAAGTACAAAAGGCATATGCGCCTACAATTCTATCGATTTAGGAATAGCAGTGAGTTCAGCAATATCTATAGCGAGCCAGTTTCACATCGACAACCGCGTTATGTATTCTATCGGGTTGGCGACTTTGGAGTTAAAATTATTTAGTGAGAATATGAAACAAGCGCTGGGAATACCTTTGAGTGTTTCCGGAAAGAACCCTTTCTTTTATCGTAAATAGGAAATAACTCTATATGGAAAAGGATTTGGACAAACAGTTAGAATTGATTAAACGGGGCACGGTAGAGCTAATTCAGCTTGAAGAGCTTAAGAAAAAGCTCGGACGGTCAATAAAGACAAATAAGCCATTAGTCATAAAGGCAGGATTCGACCCTTCTGCGCCAGATATTCATTTAGGCCACACTGTCCTCTTAAGAAAGAT
>JACROW010000114.1 GCA_016214245.1 Candidatus Omnitrophota bacterium
GATTTTCAGACGAGTCGCTTTTGATCATGAAGAAGTGCGGTGTTGAATCCGTCGCAATCATTGTAACATGGTATCAGGATCGTTACAATTCAACCGAAATCCGCGAAACCTTCCGCACCCCATCCGATTCAAGCGTTCGCCATGTCATAAGAAAAGCACATGAATATGGGATGAAAGTAATGCTTAAGCCTCACATAGATCTGATCTCAGACGAGGGATGCAACCGTTCAGACATCGGATTCAATACATCTGACAAGTGGGACAGCTGGTTTGCAAGCTACATGTCTTTCATCACTCATTATACGCGTATGGCGCGCGATGAGGACGTTGAATTCTTTTGCGTCGGGACAGAGCTAACATTTGCTTCCCGGCAGGAGAACTTCTGGAGAGATTCTGTCATCAGGGAGGTTCGCAAGCTATTCAAGGGCCAGATCACGTATGCTGCGAACTGGGATGAATACAAAGATGTGAAATTCTGGGATCTTCTTGACTATGTCGGCATAGACGCGTATTTCCCCTTAGCGCAAAAGTCTAATGCTACCAGCGACGAGATCGTTTCAGGATGGAAGAACTGGCTTGCGGAAATTGAAGCGTTCCAAAGAAAAATTAAGAAACCCGTCATATTTACCGAGTCAGGATATTGCAGCGCCGGCACGGCAAGCAGCAAGCCATGGGAAGATGCATTGAAAACAATGCCGAATACATCACTTCAAAAAGAGTGCTACAAGGCACTCATAGAGACATTCTGGGATAAGCCCTGGTTCTTTGGCATCTACTGGTGGGCGTGGAATACCTATCCTCAATCCGGAGGCGAGAATAATTCATCTTTCACGCCGCAGAATAAACCCGCAATGGAGTACCTTAAGACGGCATACTGCCGCCCCTTGGCCCGAAAACCTACGTTCATATCATACTCCGAACCCGCACTGGAAAACCAGGAGCTGATAGACAAACTTAGTGTAGAGGCTGCAAACCGTGAAGCCCGCGGCGGTTTCGGGACCGGCAATATCGGTTTTACCGGAGAGCTGGCGCGGAGAAAGAGCGGCTTCGACCACAGATAGCCGTTCAATATAATTCCTGTATCTTCTTTAAGTAAATTTTGATATAATAAAGCGCTATGGAAATTACTAATAGCAGGCATTTCCAGAAGATCGCGATAAAGGGCGTGATATATGCATTCCTCTTCCTCGGCGCGATCTCCGTAGCGATCCCGTATGTCTGGATGTTCGTCACCAGCATAAAACCCGTCGAAGAGGTACAGTCGTACCCGCCTTCTTTTCTAGTGAAGCATCCAACGCCCTTGGCTTATCAGGAACTCTTCCAGCTCATCCCGATGCTGAGATATGTATGGAACTCCACATTTGTGGCAGGGACGACGGCTCTGGCTAATCTCTTCTTCTGTTCGCTTGCAGGCTATGCATTTGCCAAGCACAAGTTCTGGGGCAGGGACAAAATATTCATCATACTTCTGGGCTCGCTCATGATACCCTGGCAGGTGAACCTCATATCGGGTTTCATATTGATGCGGAAACTCGGCTGGCTCAATTCGTATAATGCGCTCATTGTGCCTCAGATGGCCGGCATTTTCGGCGTCTTCCTGTGCAGGCAGTTCATAATGGCGATACCGAACGACCTTATAAACGCGGCGAAGATCGACGGGTGCGGCGAGTTCACCATCTACCGCCTCGTCATACTTCCGCTGATAAAGCCGGTCCTCGCCACACTTGCGATATTCACGTTCCTGCAGCAGTGGAACAGTTTCATATGGCCCCTCATAGTGATAAACTCGAGCGGGATGCGCACACTGCCGCTCGCCCTCTCCGTGCTCAACGGCGAGTTCGGCACGAGATTCGCGATGATCATGGCAGGCGCAGTGGTGGCGACGACGCCGATGCTCATCGTCTTCCTGTCGTTCCAGAAGTATTTCATGAAGGGGGTGGCGATGACGGGGATTAAGTGGTATGGATAGAGAAAGGGAAAATAAAATGCGACCAAAGATAAAAAAAATTACGCTGTGTATAGGCGCTCTTATATTGGCGCTTTCTTCTTTCTCGTGCCAGGCGGTTGAAGAGGCCGGCACTGGAAAACTCGTCTATCTTAGAGTAGAGAAGGTGGTCGCGTCGAGTTTCGATGAAAGCCCGGATTGGGCGCCAAGGCCTGATGCTATGGCAGTGGTCGACGGCAATATGGAGACGAGGTGGTCTTCCGGATATACAGAAGGCGAATGGATATATCTCGACCTCGGCAAACCGAAAACGATATCGAGACTGGTCATAAAATGGGAGCAGGCTTACGCGACGGATTTTGATATACTGACTTCGGATGACGCCGCCAGGTGGAAGAACCTTTTCTCTTTGAAGAGCCAGAACCCTGACTGGGGCATTTCGATGTGGGAGATAGAGCCCTATGGGCCAGAGGCGCAGAATCCCGGAGAGCTGCCCAAGGAAGAGATCTTTAAGTCGAGCGAAGAGAAGGCTGAGCTTGAGAATAAGAGGAAAGAACTTTTAAAGAAGATAGAAGGTCAGATAGTCGCCTCGCCCGGTCCGATAAAGCAGGAAGAATTCCAGAAAGGCGTCAACTACACTTCATGGAGATCGGATGAGCTTGCCGGAGACCTGTCGGATTACAGCCTCATATATCTGTCTCAATTGGGTGTCAAGCATATAGCGCTGATGGCCGTCTGGTACCAGGCGGATGCCGCTTCGAAGAAGATCTATACCGATCCCGAAAAGACCACGAACGATGAGTCTTTGGGCCACGCAATAAACATGATGCATGCCCTCGGTATGAAGGTAATGCTGAAACCCCATGTGGACCTCGCAGATGAGGAGGCGCGCACTAACATAATCCCGAGCGCGGCATGGTTCTCAAGCTATAAAGAGTTCATCCTGCATTACGCACGGTTTGCGGCAAAGTACAACGCGGAACTCCTCTGCATAGGCACAGAGCTGTCGAACACATCGATCGCGAGATGGAGGGCCCAGTGGCTAGACATCATAGCCGCAATCAGGGCCGTCTATAAAGGGAAGATAACATACGCCGCCAACTGGGATGAATACGACACAGTCTCGTTCTGGCCGGAAGTCGATTTCATAGGAATGGACGCGTACTTCCCGCTCACGGACAAGACGAATCCTACGAAGGAAGAGGTAATACAGGGCTGGGGGAAGAACGCCGACGTTATAGAGGCGTGGCTCAAGGCTAATAATCTCAGTAAGAGCGTTATATTCACCGAAGTCGGATACGATACGATAGAAGGTTCGAACAAACAGCCATGGCGCGTACTGCCGACAATGGCAAAGTACAAAGAGGATCAAGACGAACAGGCGAACTGTCTTGAAGCGCTTTTCCTGGCGCTTTCGAAGAGGCCATGGTTCAAAGGATTTTACTGGTGGAACTATTTTCCTCGGCCTGATATAGGACCGCTCGGATATACATTGAGAGGCAAGAAAGGGGAAAAGATACTCTCCGAATGGTTTAAGACCTTGAAATAACGTTTTGTATGGATGGGCCCCGCCTCTCGATGGAAGCGGGGCTTTTTATTCGGGAGATGTTATGCGCATACTCGTTATCGAGGACGAAAAGAAGATAACAGATTTCATAAGGAAAGGACTGAAGGAAGAAGGCTACGCCGTGGATGTCGCGTACGATGGAGAAGAGGGTTTTTTTCTAGTGAAGACGAATGATTACGACCTCATCCTTCTCGATCTTATGCTGCCGAAGATGGACGGGATTACAGTGTGCAAGCGGTTAAGGGGAGAAGGCATCTCTACGCCCGTTCTTATGCTGACGGCAAAAGAGACCGTGAAGGACAGGGTCACAGGGCTGGACGCGGGCGCCGACGATTATCTGACGAAGCCTTTTGCGTTCGAGGAGTTGCTGGCGAGGGTCCGCGCACTGCTGCGCAAGAGAGAGTCGAAGGCCGATACC
>JACROW010000121.1 GCA_016214245.1 Candidatus Omnitrophota bacterium
AGCGAAGAGGTAAGAGAGGCGATGGCAGAACCGATAGCACAGATAGTAGAAGCCGTGAGGATAACCCTTGAGAGGACGCCCCCGGAATTATCAGCAGATCTGATAGAAAAAGGAATAGTGCTGGCAGGCGGAGGCTCTCTCTTAAGAGGCATCGATAAGCTTATCGGAGAAGAGACGGGCCTGGCCGTCCATGTAGCGGAAGATCCGTTAACGGCCGTTGCGCTCGGCACCGGCAAGGTTTTAAGCGAGATCAAGTATCTGAAAAAGGTCACCATAACACCGAGGCTCGAAAGATAAAATAGAGTAGATGTGCGCATTCCGCGGAAAAGAATACTCAAATACCTCATCATATTTTCAATACTTACCCTCGTCGTAGCAGCATCAAAAAATCACGCCCCCTTAATCCGGATAAGATCTATAGAACTAAGCGCCCCCTCATTAAGGTCGTTCAATAAGACAGTATCAGCTGTTAAAAGGATAATCCCCTTCGCGTCGCTTAGAGACGAAAATGCACTTCTCCGGAATGAAATCGATCTCCTGAAGAGAAAGCTGGAAGAGGCGAAGCCCGTTTACGAAGAAAACCGGAGGCTTAAAGAGCTGTTGAATTACGCGAAGACCCTTGCCTATACTACAATACCGGCGCAGGTGATCGGAAGAGATCCCACAAACTGGTCAAACTCGTTGATAATAGACAAGGGCCTCATGCACGGTATAAGGCCGAATAGAGCAGTCCTGTCACCGAAAGGGCTTGTCGGAAGGATTATCGAGATCGGGAAGTATTCATCGAAAATATTATTGATAACGGATCCGGGTTCGAAAGTGGGCGTCACGCTTCAGAAGAGTGGACAGGGCGGAATTCTGATAGGCAGGCCGGATGGAAAATGTAAAATGATATATATCGCCCTGGATTCGGAGGCATATCCCGGCGATAAGGTCATGACCGCGGGCTTAAGCAGCATCTTTCCAAAAGGCGTATTGGTCGGCGAGGTGACGGATGTGGGCAAAGAGCCGGGCCGGCTTTATAAATACGCTGTCATAAAACCGGCACAGGATTTTTCAAGGCTGGAAGAGGTCTTGTGCATAAGATAAAGAGGCCGCACATATATCTTATAATATTAGTGGCATCATTCATCCATCTCACCGTCTTAAACTATATTAAAATTCTTGGCTCTGTACCTGATATTCTACTTCTATTCGTTGTCTTCTTCGGCCTCTTCTTAGGGCCGAGGATGGGGTTCGAATCCGGCCTGGCAGCCGGATTTCTGGAAGACATATTTAGCGTAGGCACCTTCTGGGTCAATACCATCATATTCGGCGCTATGGGCCTTTTGGCTGGAGTTACGAAGATGAAATTTTTTAAGGAATCGAAGGTGACGCAGGCTCTGTTAGTCCTCACCATTACAATATTCGCGATGTCGCTACGTTACATGAGCGCCTCTTTACTTATGCGACCCATCAAGATAAGCTTCTTCGAGTATCTTTTCGGCTCCATTATCCCGGTCAGCATCTACACTTGCTTAGTATCGATTCCCATCTTTTCAAAATTCATCGGCATTTACAATTTGACCGAAGAGGACGAAGATCTTTTATGAGAGAAAAGAGACTGAATACTGCGCTAAACTACGCCTTTGGCCTATTGATAATAGGCTTGATATATACTCAAGGTTGTAGGTTCTTCTATTATTCCCGCCTTTCAAAAAATAATGCGATAAGGATAATCCCGATAGACGGGCCGCGCGGAAGGATATTCGATAGAAATGGAATCCCGATGGTTACGAGCAGGCTCTCCTTCGATGTGGCGGTAGTCTACCAGGAGCTGAAGGACAAAGAGAAACTGATGGAGCTTTTGAACGAGGTCCTTGGCCTTTCAAGAGACTCTCTAAAGAGATCCCTGGAGAAGGCCAGGGCCAAGCCTTACGCGCCCGTGACGATCGTAGAGGATGTGGATAAGGAAAAGGCCATTATATTAGAAGAGGCCAGTTTCGATACAAGGGGGCTCGTGATAGAGACGAGGTCCAAGCGCCATTACATCTATAACGAGGCGGGGTGCCACATATTCGGTTATTTGAGCGAAATCACCGAAGAAGAGCTCGAGGCCTTAAGGGATTACGGATATCATATTAAAGATCTGGTTGGGAGGTCAGGCCTTGAAAAATATTATAACACCTATCTTGCAGGGGTAGATGGCGGAACGCAGATAGAGGTTGACAACAAAGGCCGCCAGACGAGGGTCCTGGGCTTAAAGGAGCCGTCGAACGGCAAGGACCTCTATTTGACAATAGATATATCCTTACAGCTGGTCTGCGATAAATTGCTCGGTGAACACAGCGGCGCTATAATCGTGATGAACCCTGAAGATGGCGAGGTCCTGGCGCTCGCAAGCCATCCGACATTTGACCCAAATATATTCATAAGGCCCGATGCCTCTTCTGAAAGGCTGAAATTATTGAGAGATAAGGCCAGGCATCCTCTGTTGAACAGGGCAATCTCCGGCCTTTATGCGCCAGGTTCCGTATTTAAAGTTGTTATCGCATCAGGCGCGTTGGAGGCGAAGAAGATAACAGCAAACACCCATTTTTTTTGCGGAGGAAGCTACAGTCTCGGCAATGCAAAATTTGATTGCTGGAAGGAGGAAGGCCATGCATCTCAGAATGTGGTGGAAGGCCTTATGAATTCCTGCAATGTATTCTTCTATCAGACCGGCAGGGCGATGGGGGTCGATAATATAGAGACATTCACTAAGTCATTCGGCTTCGGGAAACCGACAGGCATAGACCTGCCGGATGAATCTCAAGGCATCGTTCCCGGAAGGCTGTGGAAGCGCTTATATAGAAGGGATAACTGGTATGAGGGCGAGACAGTGAATTATGCTATTGGGCAAGGGTATCTATCGGTTACTCCTATTCAGATCCTGCAGATGATGGCTGTCATGGCAAATAAGGGCTCGCTCATCCGGCCATACCTTGTCGGGAGAATAGAATCGACGGATATCTCGAATGTGAAAAGAAAAACCGCCGGGCTAAAATCTGACGTTATACAAAAAGTAAGAGAGGGCTTATCCAGGGTGGTGAACGATGAAAATGGTACCGGGAGGCGCGCCAAAGTAGAGGGCGTCTCAATAGCCGGCAAGACAGGGACAGCGCAAAACCCTCAAGGTCGGACGCACGCCTGGTTTAGCGGTTTCGCTAAGTTTAACGATCCAAAGATCTGTTTGGTCGTATTTTTGGAACACGGCGGCAAAGGCGGGCTCGAACCGGCGGCAATCGCTAAGGATATATTCGAAGAGGTCAGGGATAAAGGGTATATATGATGTCTGGTAAGAGATTTTATAGTGAATTCGATAAGGTTCTTCTCGCGGCAACGATTCTAGTATTTGCCTTCGGGCTTCTCGCGCTTTACAGCGCGACGCAAGCCAAGGGCCTCCCATTCAGTGAAAGTTACGTATTGAAACAATTGAATTGGATGTTGATAGGCGCGATATTGCTTATTCTAATCGTCAGCATATCATATCAGACGATCATCGATATATCATATGTATTGTATGGTGTAAATATAGTCCTGCTTATTCTGGTCTTAATCCTCGGCCACGTTAGGCTGGGCGCGCAGAGATGGTTTTCCATCGGCGCATTTACATTCCAACCATCAGAGTTTCTGAAACTCAACCTGATCCTGGCCCTCTCTAACTATGTCGGTTCACGAAAAGATGCAATGTCCTCCCTGAAAAGCATATTCGTGCCACTTTTGCTATTAGCCGTACCGTCAGCGCTTGTTCTGATGCAGCCGGATCTTGGAACTGCGCTCCTATTATTACCGATATTCTTTTCAATCCTTTTCATAGGCGGCGCAAATCCAAGGCACCTGGCCGGCCTCCTCTTTTTCGGTCTGGCGTCACTTCCTTTCCTGTGGAAAATTTTATATGGATATCAGAAACAGAGGCTTCTCGTATTCATAAACCCTAATATAGATCCTTTAGGCGCAGGCTATACCATAATACAATCGAAGATAGCCATAGGTTCTGGAGGGCTATTCGGGAAGGGATGGCTCGGCGGGACGCAGAATCAGTTGAATTTTTTACCGGAACGCCATACCGAC
>JACROW010000122.1 GCA_016214245.1 Candidatus Omnitrophota bacterium
AAATAATGATAGTTGTTGCTATTATCGGTTTATTAGCAGCGATAGCCATTCCAAACTTCATCAAGGCACGAGAGACTGCTGAGAAGAACGCCTGCATAGCGAACCTGAAGCAGATTCAGGGGGCTACTCAGGTATGGGCGATCGATAACGCGAAGACGAGTACCGATGTGCCCACAGTAGCCAATCTCAGTCCCGACTACATAAAGGCTTGGCCTAAGTGTAAGGGAACAGCGTATGTCCCCAGTGCGGTAAACGCGGATCCAGTGTGTCCGAATAGCATCGCTGGCCACACGCTGTAAAAGATGGAGTTAGAGTGGCAGTCGAGTTTGCCCCGCACGGTTTAAAAACGTGCGGGGTTTTTACTATCCGGCCTTGACAAAGGTCTCTATATATGATAAATTTATATTTGTCATAATAATATCATGATAATATTTTTACGTAAGGCCTTCACGCTGGTTGAGATAATGATCGTGGTCGCAATTGTCGCGATCATACTTGCGATAGCCCTTCCGAATTATCTGACATCGAGTGAGACCTCAAAGAAGACCGCATGCATCAATAATCTAAAAACTATAGACGCCGCAGTTGACCAGTGGGCAATCGATTATAAACAGCAAGAGGAAGATATATATAACTATGTCAAAGGCGGTAAGCCAAAGTGCCCATCCGGCGGGACATATACCATCTATCAGGTCGGGGTTAAGCCGCAGGTCCGGTGCAGCCTGGAGAATGAAGATCATAAACTTCCAGAATAGAGCTCCGCGTTACAATGAAAAGGCATTTTCGCTGCCAGAAGCGTTAATATCTATTTTCATCTTAGCCTCCCTCATCTTATGCTTCATCCTCGCATTCACAGTGAGTAAGTACACCACGCAAATGTCAAAGACGAGGCTCATCTGTATCAATCTCTTAAGAAAAGATATGGAGGAGATATTGGCTACACCTTATGCCGATGTGGATTCCTTGGCAGGTACGCAAGATATCAGCATAAATGACGGCATGAAAGTCATGACTATAAGGAAGACGATCGGCGTAACGACAAAGGACCCCGATATCTATGGCTATAAGAAGATATATGTAGCAATGGAGTGGGCTGGCGGGATTTCAGGAATCAGAGATTTGAAGGAAGAGGCTATTCTTTATGTCACAAAAGAATAGCCTCATAAATCCTCACGGCTTTACGATCCTAGAGCTTTTAGTGAGTTCAATCATAATGATCTTCGTCTTCACCGCTACTGTCATTAGCTATATCATGCTGGACGGCATGTGGCGGGATGACCTGACGTTGAGCGAACTGGCGCGCGAGACGACCATAGCGGTTGAGAAGGTGACGAGGGGCACGCAGGCGAATGCTGGTTTGCAGGCGGCAAAGGATATCGTCCTGCCTCTAGCAGGGGCCTCGGCAGATAGGGTGGACTATAAGGATATGAATAATGTATCGCGGACGTTCTATCTCTCTGGTGCTAAAATTTATACCGGCGCCGGAAGCCCGATACTTTCAAATGTCCAATCGGCCGCCTTCGATAATAATACAAATAAGACGGTAAAGATCGATACTGTGGCATCTAAACACGTGGTGAATAGAGATATCGCGTTCCATTTACAAACCAGTGTTAAACCTCGTAATTAGCTAACGTACCATGAATAGAATATTACGCAATGAAAAGGGCATAATTTTGATTCTCGGGCTGGCGTTCTTCGCCCTCTTCGCCACCATCGTAGTCTTTTCTATAAATACGGTTGTATCCGGATTTAAATTGACCAAGCGCTCATGCGATTCTATCAAGGCCTTCTATCTTGCGGAAGCAGGCAGCCAGAAGGCCCTGTATGAGCTGCGCAAGAATTACAGCTGGACAGGGGAGGGCCCGTCTTCAATCAGTTGGAACGGCGCTAATAAAGGCGATTATGAGGTGAGCGCGGCCATAATAGAGGGCGATAAAAGACGCGTTCTCTCAACAGGATATTATCCTCAAAAATCCGGCTATTCCGCGAAAAGGACCATCGAAGTGGAGATAGAGTCTCCGATGCCGCCGTGGTTTTTCGACAACGCGATAACCGCCGGGGACGATGTGGATCTTAATGGAAGCTGGACCGTCAACGGCGATATAATGTACGGCGACTCTATAGACCCGGCAGGTCTTGGCCAGAAATTCGATACCGCGTTTCCGCTTCTCAATTTTTCACAACTCTGGAATATGGCGGTTTCCCAGATAAAGCCAAACGGCCAGAATAATCTCTATACCCAGGCGGATATTGACAGCAGAAAGCCTTTTCCGACCTCTTTTTGGTTTGACGAGGAAAACAATATCCCGAACGTGGTCTACATAGAGACGAACTTAGTGCTCAACGGCAATGTTGGAACACTCGGCGGTTTTTTTGTTGTAGCAGGCGATGTCGTTACAAATCCAGGTGCTGAAGCCGATACGACCATAAATGGCAACGGCACGATAGACGGGGTCGTATATACCCTTGGCGATTTCAGGATAAATGGCGGGGGCAATGGTCTAGGCGTTACCGGCGGTGTCTGGGGAAGGGATGAGGTGCGCCTGAACGGCAATGCTACAGTGAGTTACAATCAAGACTATATGAATGCGATAAGCGGTTTGAATATAGGTTTTAAGCCGCAGATAGTCTCTTGGAAGGAGATATTTTAATTAAGACAAAAGATGATAGAGAATCTCGTTAAGAAGATATCGTGGGCTAGACCAAAGAATAAGGCAGGCCTCGATATAGGAAGCTATGCAATAAAGATCGTCGAGATATCTCAAGGTCCGGAAAAGGCAACGCTCGTCGGGCTAGGGTCTCGAAAGGTTCGTGGCTTGCCGAAGGAGGCCCTCGCAGATTCAATCAAGGCATTGGCCGAAGAGGCTTTGGTATCCGCAAAAGATTTGAATATATCGGTTTCAGGCCCTTCGGTCATAGTGAGACTCATCTCGATGCCCAAGATGACGAGTGAGGATTTGAAAGGCGCCATAAGATTCGAGGCGGAGAAATTCATCCCTTTCGATATATAGGACTGCATCCTAGATTTTCAGATCTTGAAGAAGGACGACAAGACCAATAAGCTCGATATCTTATTGGCGGCAGTGAAGAAAGATTATATTGAGGAACGCCTAAAATTGGTAGAATCCGCCGGCTACTCTATCAACGTTGTAGATGTTGACAGCTTCGCCCTCATAAACTCATTCTTGAGGAACCGCCCCCACATTGATTCGGATAAAACGACAGTCCTTCTAAATATCGGTGCAGCGCTTACCAACTTAAGTATAATAAGAGGCGAGACGATCTGTCTTGTGAGGGATGTGATGATAGGCGGCAATGACTTCGATAATGCCATATCAAAATCGCTGGGCATAGATATAGGATCACTAGAGGAGCTAAAGTCATCGCCGAGGGAGAGATTACAGGATATTATAGTCGCAGCGAAACCGATATACAATAATATCCTGGATGAGGTAAGGCTATCGTGCAGTTATTATGAGAATCAATGCGGCAGGAATGTCGATGAATTTTATATGTCTGGCGGGAACGCTCTTCTAGCTGGTTCGGAAGAGGTCTTTCAGGAGGCATTCGGCATAAAACCCTCTCTTTGGAATCCTATGCAATTCCTGGAGATATCCTCAGGGCCGCGCATTGATAAGGTACTTCTTGACAGCGTGAATAATTCCTTCGCGGTCGCCGTAGGCTTGGCGCTGCGGTAGAATTGATAAAGGCGGACTGATGATAGAGATAAATCTATTACCGGAAGAGCTTAAAAAAAAGCAGGAACGTTTTAAAAAAATTGACATATCAAAGATCAACGTCCAGAATATTCAGATATTAAATTTAGCCGCAAGCCTCCTCGGCATTTTAATAATAATACAGATCATCTTATTCTTTATCGGGATTTACAGCAAGTCTATGCTCACCTCACTTGAGGCCAGATA
>JACROW010000043.1 GCA_016214245.1 Candidatus Omnitrophota bacterium
CCTGTCAAATGGAAATCTTCCAAGTCTCTCTATAGTGTCCTCGCCGATCTCTATCATCATTACCCTGTCGGTTGTCTGCTGCTGCGGCCTTAATCTAAACCTGATATCGAGGAGTTCAAATTCATAATTATCGAGGAGCCGAAAATATGATGTGGATAGGCCGGCGAGGCAGGCGCATGTGATCAATAAAACCAACGTTGCCTTTTTTATATCGAGCTTTAGGAAGGGTATTTTATACATGGAAAGATATGACTGGAGGCGGTTTCCTATTTCTCTTTCCCCTTCATCAGTAATTTCCAGGGATGCTTCTTTATGTCTTCGCTGAATTCCTTGAAGTTCACCGCGGTCTGTTCCAGATTCACAGCGATATTATCCACCCTCTGCCTGTTGTCCTTGACGACGCCTGTTAAATTCTGGGCAAGGCCCTTGACCTCCACCAATGTCTTGTCCAGATTCTCTGCTATCCCCTCCGCTTTCTTCATCAGTTTTCTCATTTCAACAGGATCTTCGCTTATGAGAGTAGCACCTTCCTTCACGAAAGGCTTATCAGGCGAACCGGCCGTTATGCCGATGTAGGCGTCGCCTATCAGGCCGGATGTAGAGATGAAGGCGATCGAATCTTCCCGGAGTTTTGCCTTCTTATTCAATGTGAGAATGAGCTCAACCCTCGTCTCGGGTTCATAGTTGAATTTTATCTTCTCGACGCGGCCGACCTCTATCCCTGAAAGCTTGACTATGGAGTCTACCTTTACGCCCTCGGCATAATTGAAGTAGGTCTTCAGCTTGTAAGGCCTTGCGCTGAAATCGGTCGTCTTGACCCAGAATATCACGGCGACGACTATTGCCGCAACCACGACCATCCCCGTCTTTAACTCATTTGTCATTTTCATAGCATATCTCCTTAGTTTTTAGCTTATAGCTATCTTATCAAATGTTCCAGATAATCATCTTTTTGCTGGAAAAACCTTATAGGGCCATCGGGGCTCCCAGAGATGAATTGCTGAACCGATGGATTATTGCTCCTCTTTATTTCATCGGACGTTCCAACCTCTAGCACCTTGCCTTCGTAAAGCATCGCCACCCTATCGGCTATGGAGAAGACGCTCTTCATATCATGTGTGACGACGATGCTCGTGATGGATAGTTTCTTCGATAAATCCAGTATCAGTTTGTCGATAACTCCTGCTACGATCGGGTCGAGCCCCGCAGTGGGCTCATCATAGAAGACGATCTCCGGGTCCATCGCGATCGCGCGCGCAAGGCCCACTCTCTTCCTCATCCCTCCTGAAAGTTGGCTCGGCATGAGGTCCTCAAATCCCCTCAGGCCCACAAGCTCGAGCTTCATCTTCACGACGATATCTATAACTCCTCTTTCCAATTTCGTGTGTTCCCTTAAAGGGAGGCTTACATTTTCTCCGACGGTCATGGAATCAAAAAGGGCTGCTGATTGAAAACACATGCCGATCTTTTTCTTCAGGGCGTCCATCTCGTCATCGCTGACTCTAGTCAGGTCCTTGCCCAGTAGATATATCTTCCCGGAGTCCGGTTTCAACGCACCGGTGATATGCCGAAGAAACGTGCTCTTGCCGCAACCGGAACCGCCCATTATGACGAACGTATCGCCTCTATAAACTTCCAGGCTTATGCCGTTGAGGATCGTCCTTTCGCCGAATTTCTTTATTACGTTTTCAGCCTTTATTACAACTTCCTTTTCCATTTATAACACCTATTTATTTGCGAAGTAGAATATGCCGGTCAATATGCAATCGAAAAGTATTACGAGGATGAAGCTTGTTACCACGCTTATGGTTGTAGCCTTTCCAACGCCTTCAGCGCCGCCTTTCGTATTGAGGCCCATGTAGCAGCCTACCATGGAGATCGTGATCCCGAATACGACGCTTTTGACGAGGCCCGTCCATACATCTTTCCAGGCCATGAATTGGAAGGAGAATGTTAGGTACCTGTAGGGGTCGAGATGAAGGTTGAAGACCCCGACCAGAAATCCGCCGAAGATGCCGACGATATCAGCGAATATCACCAGGCACGGAAGCATCACGAGAAGCGATAGAAATCGCGGCACGACCAAGAATCGTATCGGGTTAAGCGCCATCGTATCGAGCGCCTCTATCTGCTCCGTCACCTTCATCGTGCCCAACTCCGCGGTGATTGCGGCGCCGACCCTTCCGGCAACGACGAGGGCAGTCAAGACAGGGCCGAGCTCCCTCGCTATACCCACGCTCACCATCGGCGCAACATAGATATTGGCGCCGAACCTGGAGAGCTGGTACGCGCTCTGCATCGCTATCACTATGCCCGTAAAAAATGCCACGAAGAATGCAATTATAAGTGAATCAACGCCTGCGAAGACCATCTGGCTGAATATGCCCTCGCGTTTCGGCATCTTTTTCTTGAAGGGCCCCATGATCAGCCAGAAAACAGTCTCAAAAAATAAGGCCAGCACATTCACTACATGCCGACCTGTCCCGATAATTATGCTTCCTATATTTTCTATAAAGTTCATAGATATAGTCTACGATTTTACATAAATGTTGATATGGCCTCTTCCTCCTCAGCCACGATATCAAAAAGCTTCTCCAGCTTGGTTATCTCAAAAAGGCTTTTTATCTTAGGCGATAGATTCGTCAGCCTCAGCCTCCCGCCGTATGTCCTCATATTCTTCAATACCTCAACGAGGGTCGCGAGGCCCGATGAATCTACATAACTGACCTTAGAAAAATTTACCACCACCTTCGGTTCTTTCTTCGCTATGAGTTTGTCGAACGCCTTCTTTATGCCGGGACTTGAATTTATATCTATCTCGCCATCTATATGACATACGGTCAAATTATTTTTATTCTCTAACCTTATCGGCATATCCCATCTCCTTCTTTTTTTACACCTTTTAAGCTCCGAGACGCTTTGTCATCTTCACCTTGTTCCCGGTATCGTTATATTCCACCTCATCCATAAGGCTCCTTATCAAATAGACGCCCCGTCCGGAGCCCTTCATTATATTATCGTTCGCCGTCGGATCCGAAAGCTGTCTATAATCAAAGCCGCTGCCTCTATCCTCCACCTCTATATTCAAATTGCTGTTCTTTAGCCAATAAGTTACCTTCACGGGTTTTGTTACGTCGCGGCGGTTTCCGTGCACGATGGCGTTTATCAAGGCCTCCTCGACGCATAGCCTTATGTCAAATTTCATAGAATCATCGATCTCATGAGATGCCGCGGCCTCGAGAACCTTGGAGGAGATTCTTCTTATATATTTTATATCACTCGGAATCTTTACAACTGTTTTCTTGATCTTATCGTTATTCTTTAAAAACACCGATTGTCCTAAATTTAGCATACCGTGTCTCTAGCAATTTCTCCTTCGTCATGCTGCCCAAATCCGCTAAATCCCTTTTTATGACTGCCTTTATATTTTCGGCGGTCTCGTGCGGATTCCGATGGGCGCCGCCGAGCGGTTCTTTTATTATACCATCGATTATATGCATTTCAAGCAAATCTTTAGCTGTGAGTTTAAGGGCGCTGGCAGACTCAGGCGATTTCGAACGTTCCTTCCACAGGATGGCGGCGCATCCTTCCGGTGATATCACAGAATAATAGGCGTTCTCCAGCACATAAATCCTATCACCTACGCCGATGCCAAGAGCCCCCCCAGACCCGCCCTCTCCAATGACGATGACTATTATGGCCGCTTTGAGAGCTGCCATCTCTCTTAAGTTATACGCGATCGCCTCTGCCTGACCCCTCTCTTCTGCGCCGATGCCGGGATATGCGCCGGGCGTATCGATGAATACGACTATCGGAAGGCCTGATTTGGCGGCCAGGCTCATTATCCTTATGGCCTTTCTGTAGCCTTCCGGATGGGCGCACCCAAAATTTCTTTCGAGGTTTTCTTTTGTGTCCCTGCCTTTCTGGTGGCCTATAACCACAATCCGATCACTGTCCAATTTTGCAACGCCGCAGACTATCGCCTTGTCATCGGCGAAATGCCTGTCGCCGTGGAGCTCTATAAAATCGGTCATCATCATATCAATATAATCCAGTGTGTAAGGCCGCTGAGGGTGGCGTGCTATCTGAACCCGCTGCCAAGGAGTAAGATTTTCATATATATCTTTTTTAATCTTGGACAACTTCTCCTCGAGGCGCTTCACCTCGTTGGATATATCGATGTCCTGCTTGGTGGTGAATCCTTTCAGCTCTTGTATCTTTCTCTCTAATTCGATTATCGGCTTTTCGAACTCCAGGCCGCTGGGTAAATTTGCCATAATTCAAGCTCTCTATCTTCAGTCTACTATAACAACCTCAGTTCCTTCAGGGACGATCGAATAAAGCTCCTCAATATCTGAATTAGCCATGCGCACGCAGCCGGCAGTAACCTGCTTACCTATAGACTGGGGATCAGTTGTGCCATGCATGCCATAACCGGGTTGCGATATGCCAAGCCATCGGCTGCCTAAAATATTGTTGGGGCTGCCGGCCGGCACCACAGCTCCTGTCGTATACCATACGGGGTCCTTCAGCTTATTTGTGATCTTGAATGTTCCTATTGGGGTGGAGAAGTCCTTTCCTGTAGAGACCCTATAGGTCTTCAATATGTTTCCGTCAGCCTTTAAAGTTAATATATTCTGTGACTTGTCCACGACGATGCTGAATCGCGCTTTAGATATCTTCAGCTTCTGACCGATCCTTACGGTATCGTTTCTTATGTTGTTCGCCTTTGAGATGAATTCAACCGTAGTATTGAACTTCTTTGCAATTTTACTAAGCGTGTCTCCTTTCTCTACTTCGTAAACGAGTGAGTCCTGTGTGATAATCGGCGAAAATAATATATTCGTGTTCACGCTGTCCAGCAGTTCCTGCATCTTAAGGATATTTTTTGAATCCGGGAAGGCCTCCATCATCTTTTGATATAGGTCTTTTGCCTTTAGAAGATCTTTTCGTTTCTCATATATAGATGCTAAAGCGAAATATGCCGATTCGGCCTGCGAGAAGTGCGGGTATTCTGTGATCAGGTCCTGTAAAATATTTATCGCAGCGTCATCGTCGCCCTGAGCCATCAGCTTCTCAGCCTTATTTAATAAGGAGGCCGATCGATCACCAATCTTGATAGAGGGTGCTCCTTTGTGAGTGCTGACGTTAACGATGGTATTATAAATAAAAAAAAGACATACTAAACCGGCTGTCACGAGACCTGCAGTTATCAATAACTTCTTATTCATATGCTCCTTTCTTGATGTGAGTTATTTGTAGAGTAAAAGCGACACCAGTATCCCTAGGGCTGCTCCGGCCAGGACCTCTACAGGGGTATGGCCGATAAACTCTTTGAGTTGATCTTCATCCAGTTTTTTCTTCCAATATATGTCATCGAGCATCTTATTTAGGACCTCGGCCTGCCTGCCTGCCGAATGCCTCACGCCCTGCGCATCAAACAATACTATCAAGGTAAAAAGGAGCGTAATAGCGAATATGGCGGAATCGAAGCCATACGTGACGCCGATGGATGTGGCGAGGCTAGAGACGCCTGCAGCGTGAGAGCTCGGCATGCCGCCGGTCCCGACGAACCATCGGAAGTTGAACCTTCTCTCCCTGAATATGCCCAGCGCAACCTTTATGGTCTGGGCTATAACCCAGGCCGCAACGGATGTCCAGAATATATAATTTTTACTGAACTCTATCAGGTGAACCATGGTCTTGGTCCCAATATTATATTATAATAGAACGCAAGAGGCAATAATATTACAAACTATCCCCTTATCAATGCTATCGCCTCGGCCCTTGTCTTTTCATTCTGCCTGAAGATACCTCTCACAGCGCTCGTGATAGTCAAAACGCCTGGTTTTTTTACCCCGCGCATCGACATGCACATATGTTCTGCTTCTATCACCACCAGGACACCCTTCGGTTTCAATTTTTTCATGATTATATCGGCTATGTCTGTAGTGAGATGCTCCTGAACCTGTAATCTCTTGGATAATATATCCACTACCCTTGCAAGCTTGCTTAAGCCCGTAACCCTGTTTCCACTTGGTATGTAGGCAACGTGCGCCTTACCAACAAATGGGAGAAGGTGGTGTTCGCACAAAGAGTAGAGGGGTATGCCTTTCAGTAATATTATTTCATCGTGGTCCTTTTCAAAGACCACCTCGAGCTCCTTCTCCGGATTGAGGTCCATTCCGGCCAATATCTCCTCGTACATCTCGGCGACGCGTTTAGGCGTATCCTTTATATCGCGCCTTTTCGGATCCTCTCCTACCGCCGTCAAGATATCTTTAATCGCTTTCTCTATCAATCTTTTATTCATAATTGCTCCTCTGGCATTATTTCCCTATACAGAAATTTTCAAAAATCCTGTCTAAGATATCCTCTGAAACTGATTTACCCACTATCGTTCCCAGATTGAGTATTGCTTCCTTCAAATCTATCGCTATCAATTCTGGGGATACCACGTTCTTTAAACCCCTCTTGACCGACAGCATATTTTCATACGATCTGTCGAGGGCCGTCTTATGTCTTGCGTTGGTAACGATTGCCCCTTCGCCCTGGTTAAAATCCCCGCTCCAGACCGTTTCTAAGATGCGTCTTTCTAAAAGCTTTATATTCCTCTTCTCCTTTACGGATATCTCAACGATTGGGTCCTCTTTAAATATCTTCCCGATACGGGCCTTATCGATCTTTTTAGCAAGGTCGATCTTATTTATTATAACCAGCTTCTTTCTATCGGCTATCAACCTTATAATATCCTCATCTTCCCTGTCTATTCCTGTGGCTGCGTCCAGGACGAGAAGGACGAGATCTGCCAGTTCAAGATAGCCTTTACTCTTCCTTATGCCTTCGCCTTCAAGAATATCTTCGGTCTTGGCTATGCCTGCTGTATCCACGAGCCTTACGGGAATGCCTTTCAAATTTATCATCTCCTCGACAGCGTCTCTCGTCGTGCCGGGGATAGGGGTGACTATGACCCTGTCCCTTTTCAGCAACAGGTTCATGAGGCTCGATTTTCCGGTATTGGGCTTGCCGCAGATAGTCGCCAATATGCCCTCTCTAAGTATGATGCCATCGCTCGAAGTATCGATGAGGGCCTTCAATTCAGCTAATATGTCCTCCACTTTTTTGACAAGGCGTCCTTCCTCTACGATCTCC
Organism: Candidatus Omnitrophota bacterium; assembly: GCA_016214245.1. GTDB lineage: Bacteria > Omnitrophota > Gorgyraeia > 2-01-FULL-45-10 > 2-01-FULL-45-10 > JACROW01. The sequence continues at coordinate 7,153 of JACROW010000043.1, forward strand.
AATTCCTCTTCGGGAAAATCTATCGACGCCTCTATCTGGGAGGCGATATCTATGATCCGCTCTCTTATCTCGGTTACAACTTTAGAGACGCTCCCTTCAAGCTGACTCACCGCAACTTTGAGAGACGCCTCTGTCTTGGCCCTCACTACATCCAAAACAGCCTCTGCCTGGGCGAGGTCTATCCTCCCGTTCAAAAATGCCCTCTTTGTAAATTCACCGGGCTCAGCGATCCTTGCCCCGCACTTCACGACCAGTTCCAGAACCTTCCTTACAGCCTGGATCCCCCCATGACAATTTATCTCGACAATATCCTCTTTCGTATAGCTCTTCGGCGCTTTCATTACCGTTAGCAGCACTTCATCTATATATCTACTGTCATTTACGATGCGGCCGTAATGCGTTGTATAGGTTTCGTATTGTGACGGCTTCCCGCAATTTTTCGAAACGAAGATTTCGTTTGCTATCTTCAATGCCTCTGGGCCGCTTAAGCGCACTATGCCGATCCCGCCTTCGCCTATCGGTGTAGAGACTGCAGCTATAGTTCCGTCTGGATTATCCTTATACATTCTGGTAAACCTTGGTATGCTGCGGCTCTTTTGCCATGAATGCTTTTGCCTCGCCAACCACAAACAACGAACCTGTTACAAGAATGAGATCATCGCTGTCTGCTTTGGAGCGTGCTATGGTCAATGCCTCTTCAACGCTTGAGGTTAAAACTACTTCTTCCTGCCTCTTTTTTATGTGCTCCTTTATTAAAGATGGCTCGAGCGCCCTCTCTAGAACTTTTGATTTAGTCAGGATAATTGAATCGCTTATAGGCGCGAGCTCTTCCAATATGCCAACTATGTCTTTATCCCTCGAAACGCCGAGGACTAAAATTAAATTTCTGTATCTTCCGCCACTGGCGGATCCGCCTTTGGCGGAAAATACCCTCTTTACGGCCTTTGCCAAGGCGTATGCGCTCGCCCGGTTCTGAGCACCGTCAAGTATCACAAACGGCCTTCTGCTGAGGACCTCTAACCTTCCCTCCCATTTGGCATCTCGGACGCCGTTCCGCACAGCTTCCAAAGATATTGTTATGCCATGAAAACGTAATGCTTCGGTAATCCCGATTGCCGTCGCTGCATTCACCACCTGGTGTGAGCCCAGAAGGCCCGTCGCCAAAACAGGGTATTCGTTGAATAATCCAAATATGCTAAAGACCTCTCTCTCTCCATCGCAATACAATTCTTCAAACAATATGTCTTTGCCGACGAGGATGAGCCTTGCCCTCTTTTCCTCGCATATCTTTTTTATAACCTTCAATGCCTCTTCTTCCTGCGGCGCTGATATGCATATCCTATTCTCCTTGATTATACCTGCCTTCTCTCCGGCAATCTCCCGCAGGGTATTCCCAAGTTTTTGCGTATGTTCGTAACTTATGGGCGTTATCGCCGAAACCAATGGCTCTATTATATTAGTGGCGTCGAGCCTTCCGCCTAAACCCACCTCATAGATAGCGAAATCCACCCTCTTCTCTTTAAAATATAGATATGCCAGGCCGGTATAGGCCTCAAAAAAAGACGGTCTTTCACCCACCATTCCACGAACGGCATCTTTTATCGCCTCCGCTAATCTTGATAAATCCTTTTCGCTGATGAGCTCGTCGTTTATCCTGATCCTTTCGCGAAACGATATGAGGTGCGGCGACGTGTAGAGTCCGACTTTAAAGCCGGCGTTTTTGAGTATCGAATGAAGGAAGGCGGCCGTGGAGCCTTTTCCTTTTGTCCCGGCAATATGAATGCCCCTTATCCCATCTTGCGGATTGCCGAGGAGGCCGGCAAGTTTTTTAATCCTGTCGAGTTTTAAGGATTTTTTATAATCGTAATCGTCTAATTTTTCGTAATTGATGAATGAGTTGAGGTATTGTAGGGCTTCCTGATAGGTCATATGCTAATGCTTGAAATGCCTTATTCCGGTAAAGGCCATCGCTATGCCGAGCTTATCCGCTGTCTTAATAACTTCTTCATCCCTTATAGAGCCGCCGGGTTGAATTATTGCTTTGACGCCGGCCTTTGCAGCCTGCTCGATGCCATCCTCTTTGGGAAAGAAAGCGTCGCTTGCGAGGCAGGAGCCTTTTGCCCTCGGGCCGGCCTTTTGGCATGCGATTGCCACCGAATCCACTCTCGACATCTGGCCCGCGCCCACCCCTACGGTCTTTGTGCCCTGGCATAGAACGATAGCGTTTGACTTTACGTGCTTCGCTACGACCCAGCCGAAAGAAAGAGACCGCATCTGGTCCTTGGCGGGCTTTGCCTTGGTAACTATTTTTATATCGGCTTCCTTTATCCTTGCAAGGTCTCTATCCTGGATGAGAAGTCCGCCTACGACCTTCTTCAGATCCCTGTCGAATGCCGTGACTTTAGCACCGAAGTGCTTCACCTCCAGGAGCCTTAAGTTTTTTTTCTGTCTCAATGCCTCTTTGGCTTTCGCATCATATGAAGGTGCTATTATACACTCGACGAAGTCTGCTTCTTCAAGAATCGTTTTTGCCACTTCCATATCTACGGTTCTGTTAAATCCGACAATGCTTTCGAATGCGCTTAAACGGTCGCAGTCCAGGGCGTCGATATACGCCTGTTTTAAGCTGAGGGCTATTGCCGTGCCGCAAGGGTTGGTATGTTTTATTATCGTCGCGGCGGGTTCCTCAAATTCCTTGACTATCTCAAGCGCCGCATTCAGGTCTATTATGTTATTGAATGAGAGCTCCTTGCCGTGCAACTGAAGAGCGTTCGATATGCTCGGTTCAATGACAGACTCGTCTTTTCGAGTTTCAGCGTCGTCGGAAATTCTTCCCCTTGACCCTTGACCTTTGACCCCTGACCTTTTAGATACTCATATATCGCCGCATCATAAGCCGATGTCCTCTGGAAAACCTTGACTCCGAGTTCCGCTAAAAGTCCGTCTTGAATTCCTCCTGAATTCCTCTCCATCTCTTCGGTGACCTTTTTATAATCAGCGGGGTCGCATACTACGCAGACTGACCGATGATTCTTTGCGGCACTCCTCAGCATGGAGGGCCCGCCTATATCTATAAATTCTATCGCTTCTTCGAGCTTCACGCCTGATTTCGCGACGGTCTTCTCAAAAGGGTATAGATTGACCACAACCATATCTATGAGTCCTATATCATGCTTTTTTACGGTTTCCATATGCTCTTTATTATCACGCAGCGCCAATAGCCCGCCATGGATCTTGGGATGGAGCGTCTTCACCCTTCCATCGAGCATCTCAGGAAAGCCTGTATATTCGGAGACGTCCTTAACCGGTATCCCGAGCGCCCTTATGGTCTTGGCGGTCCCGCCTGTAGACAGGATCTCTACACCAAATTTGTTCAAAGTCCTTGCCAGGTCCTCTAGCCCCGTCTTATCCGAAACGCTTACTAGCGCCCTTTCGATCTTCATCTTTACTGAATTCTCCTATCTTGATTTAAAAATATCATTTCCTTGCCTTCCCCTGATTGGCAACGGCAGCCATCGCTTTTTTAACTTCCTCGGGATCCCCCAGATAATAGTGCTTTATCGGTTTTAAATTATCGTCGAGCTCGTATATCAAAGGCAGCCCTGTGGGGATATTCAACCCTACGATCTCTTCGTCTGATACGTTGTCGATATACTTAACCAGGGCCCTGAGGCTGTTTCCGTGAGCGGCTATTATGGCCCGCTTGCCTGATTTTACCACCGGTGCGATCGTCTCATGCCAGTAAGGCAGAAATCTCTTTACGGTATCTTTAAGGCATTCCGTCAAAGGCAGTTCCTTCTCGCTTAACTCCTTATAGCGCGGATCTTTCCCCGGATACATGGGGTTTGTCCTGTTAAGCGCCGGCGGCTGGATATCATAGCTCCTTCGCCATACAAGGACCTGCTTCTCCCCGTATTTGGCCGCCATCTCCGCCTTATCAAGCCCCTGCAAAGCACCATAATGGCGTTCGTTAAGCCTCCACGAATTAAAAACCGGTATCCACATGAGATCCATTTCGTCCAGCACTATCCATAAAGTCCTTATAGCTCTTTTGAGGACGGAGGTATATGCAATGTCAAAGGTAATATCCTCTTTTTTAAGGAGGCCGGCCGCTTTTTTAGCCTCAGCGATACCCTTTTCGGAAAGATCCACATCAACCCAACCCGTGAATTTGTTCTCTTTGTTCCATGTGCTTTCACCGTGCCTCAATAGCACCAATTTCTTCATGTGCCAATCTCCTTTATATCAAATTAATCAGGGATGTTATTTTAACACAAAAGGCGAATAAAAGCAATTTAAGGTGCGGATTACACTTTAAGGAAGGTATTGATGGGTTAAACGCTAAACCTGAAGTCGATGATGTCGCCATCTTTGACTATATAGTCGCGGCCCTCTAAGCGAAGGTGGCCCTTCGCCTTCGCCTCGTGGAAAGATGAGCCCGATTCGATAAAATCTTTGAAATTCACGACCTCTGCGCGGATGAAGCCCCTCTTCATATCGGTATGGACCTTGCCGGCGGCGTCTATAGCCTTTGTCCCCTGTCTGATAGGCCAGGCCCTGACCTCATCTCCTTTAACCGTAAAGAATGATATGACCTTCATTATATCGAAAGATGCCTTGACGAGCTTGTCTCTCGCGCTTCTCTCTATCCCTAAAGACTTCAGGAACTCCGGCCTTTCGTCCTCCTTTAACTCCATTATCTCCAATTCT
>JACROW010000120.1 GCA_016214245.1 Candidatus Omnitrophota bacterium
AGAATAAAACATTGAATTCAGATCGTCCTCATGAAGTATGACAGGGATAGATTCATGAAATAATTCGTTAAGCATGCGGTTGCGCAAAAGCGAATCACAATAACGCTTCTCCTGGAAAGGTTCATTAAATTTCGGCTTGAGGTATTTCGCAAATTCTTTATTATCAAGGTAGATATGATCTCTGAACTGCGGATTATCAAAATATAAGTTCGGATTTTTTAAATAGGGATTCCTTACGAATTTCTTGATATTGGTTTCCCAGTCGTTCAAATAGCTCGAATACTCCGGATGACCACGCATCTCGTATAGATGAAGAATGAAATGGTCATAATAACCCGTAACAAGCTCATCGGCGGCTGTGCCAGAAACAGCTACTTTATACCCCTTCTTAGAAATTACTTCCGAAAGAAACGAATGTATATAGTACGATATAGTGTAAACTGGCGAATCATGGTATCGAACGAGCTTTTCGAGCCTTTCAAACCCTATGTCTTGAGGAACGTGTAAAATGGTGTGCTTACAGTTAAGGTCGTTTATAGTCTTTTGTATATTCTCATATTCGTTATAACGCTCGTCAGCATCTATTATTGAAAACGTCGCTACATCGTAATTAAATATCTTTTTGGCAATAGACGCTAAGGCTCCTGAGTCTATGCCGCCGCTTAAGCAGAATGCGAGCGGCACGTCTGCTCTGAGTCGGATCTTTACGCTCTCAAACAAGCGGTGACGGAAGCCTTCTATGGCATCATTCAAACCCATCTTTTCCGGCTGGCAGGTGGGACTCCAGTACCTGTATGTGACCGGATTTAGATCGTGCCCGATAACCATATTTGTCGCATATGGAACCTCTTCTATCCCTTTAAAAAAAGTCTCTTTCGTTTTATAGATAGACTTGTATCCGTTAACAAGATACCGAAATAGGTGATCCATGTTCACAACGAGATGCTCGCGGGATAGCGACCTTATGAATTTCACTTCGGAACCGAAAAAGATACCGTCTTTCATGCGTAATATATAAATCGGTTTTTCCGCGAACCTATCACGGGATAGGAATAGCTTCTTGTTTCTTTTGTCGTATATGACAAAGCTCCACATTCCTTCAAAATCTTTAACGCATTCCTCACCGAACATTATGTAATACTGAAGAAGGACTTCAACATCTGATGTCGTCCTGAAATTCACCCCTCTCTTCTTCAGTTCTTTTTTTAGCTCAACATAGTTATATATCTCTCCGTTATAAACTATGGTATAATCGCCGATCGTAAACGGTTGATTCGAGCGTTCATTGAGGTCGATTATACTTAATCTTGAATGTAGGAGTGCGATGTTTACAGACCCATCCTTAACATTAACAAAATCGCGATGGTCTGGTCCGCGATTCCGCATCAATTTCAGCGTTTCTGTAATCGCTTCATTTTCGACCGGACTTTTACCGATGTAACCAGCTATGCCGCACATAAATTATCTCTTGGATTTTCCATAAGTATCACAAGGCAGGATAGGCTCCCCACGCTTTACCGCTCGCGATAAAAATCTGCCCATAAGTTGCGATTCCTGCCCGATCGAAAGACCGGCCTCGGCACGTGCCCATGCTATCTCGTGATCTCCCAACATCTTGCCTTTTTTTAAATCCCGCCTTGCCACAATCGAACGCCGCAGAGTTCTTGCAATATCTGTTTCGCTCTTCTGCGGTCGCTTTATACCGTCTCCCAGCATCTTGGAGGCTCCCCTTATCTTTTTTACGAGCTTTTTGAAATCATGGGGATCGGCCGACAATTTATGATCACGAAAATCGGAATAATTTTTATCTATGGTGAAGTGCTTCTCTATGATCCTGGCTCCGAGTGCAACAGAAAGCACAGCGGCATCTATCCCGATAGTGTGATCGGAATATCCAATGGTCATCTTAAGTCGCTCGCGCAACGTCTTTATCGCAAGAAGGTTCGCTTCGTCGGGTCTTACCGGATAGCTAGTAACACAATGGAGAACCGCCAATTCCTGCCTAACGCCGTTCCGCCGCCATACGCGTTCAATGAAATTCGCCGCCGCTTCTATCTCATCGATAGTGGCGAGCCCGCTTGATAATATGATGGGCTTACCCGTTTTGGCAATCGTCTCTATCAACGGAAAAAAATTATTATCGGCCGAGGCGATTTTAAAGGCTGGAACAAGTTTGTTGAGGAAGCGGGCGCTCTCTATGTCTAATGGGGTCGAAAGAAATAGCACGCCTTCGTGTTTCGCAACTTTACTGAGCTTCTCAAATTCCTTATAACTTAGGCGAAATTTCTCAAGCTGCCTCAAACGTTCTTTCTGTTTAGAGGAAACAAGCCTAGAGGGTACTATCGTCTGAAATTTTACGGCGTCCGCACCGGACTGTGCCGCCAACCCAATAAGCCTCTCTGCAAGCCTTAGACTGCCTTCGTGATTATTGCCTATTTCGGCGACAATCAATATATCCTCATCTAAATTAAAATTCGCTATCTTCATGGCTCCTCGCTATGAGTAATGGCAGTGAAATACATAGCTGACTTCGGCGATCCTGAATCCCAGGTTTTCGTAAAGACGCAACGCGGGAATGTTTGACACCTGCGTGCCTACGCGCATTAGTCTTATATCCTTACAGTTGCCTTCGGCATATAATATCATCGCCCTGGCTATCCCACGGCGCTGCCAGACAGGGTCTACCGCAATCTGGTCTATTGTCAGCACACCGCCCT
>JACROW010000044.1 GCA_016214245.1 Candidatus Omnitrophota bacterium
TATAAATAAGGAGAGGCTAAAGGCCATTCACAAACAATTTCACCCTCGCCCTTAAATTTTTCATGAGAGACTGATATAATGGACTTGGTTACAACGCATAAGAGTGCGAGAAGAGAGCTTGTATCGAACCTCTCGAAGAAGATGGCCTCCGTCTTTCCGCGTAGTATCATGGGCCTACTGAGACACATCGGCCGGCTTGCCAACAGGTACGGTTACAGCGCATTTGTTGTAGGAGGCCCTGTGCGTGATTTGATTTTAGGAGTCAGAAATCTCGACCTCGACATCGTCATCGAAGGAGATGCCATAGCTTTCGGCAGGAGATTGTCCGAAGAGCTCAAAGTCTCCCTCATCGTTCATAGAAGATTCGGAACCGCTACCATAATCGCCAAAGATAAATTGAAGATAGACCTTGCGACTGCCAGAAAAGAAATTTACGAGGCCCCGGGCGCCCTTCCTACCGTGGAATTCAGCTCCTTAAAGAATGACCTGATACGCAGGGACTTTACCATAAACGCTATGGCCGTCAGCCTAAACAAGGAGAGTTTCGGCCAGCTGGTCGATTTCTTTGGAGGCGAATCGGACCTCTTTGCGGGCCGCATAAGGGTCATGCACAACGGAAGCTTCATAGATGACCCCACGAGGATCTTCAGGGCCATACGTTTCGAACAGCGGTTCGGGTTTGCGATAGACCGCCACACAGAAAAACTGATTTTGAATGCCATTGAAGAGGATATGTTTGATCATGTTGAGCCTCAAAGGATACGGGATGAGATTATATCGATCCTGAAGGAGAAGGAGCCCATCAGGGCGCTGAGGAGAATGGCCGAGCTCGATGAATTCAAATTTCTACACCCCAAGATAAGGCTGGATCAGAAGATGAATAAGTTTTATAGCGCGATAGACGAGGCCTGTCTTTGGTATGAAAGTCTCACCTTTAAGAAAAGGCCCATAGAGAAATGGCTTATGTATCTGATGGCGAATTTAGAGCCCTTGAGCTATAAAGAGACGGTTGATTTATGCAGCAAATTTGTCTTTAAGCGCGGCGAGCGCCTGCGGATACTTTCATACAAGAAATGCGCCAGGAAGGCGATCGGTTTATTGAGCGTGAAGAAGAAGATTAGGCCGAGCAGAATCTACAGCATCCTATCGCCGCTTTCCTACGAGGTGATATTATCACTCATGGCTCGCTCGAACTCGGGATTGGCAGGAACGAGGATAAAAGACTTCCTCGAAAGGCATAACAGGGTAAGGATAGGGATAAGAGGCTGGACGCTTAAAAGGCTGGGCCTTAAACCGGGTCCGGATTTTAAAAAAATTTTAGGCAAGGTGCTGTATAAGAAAATAGACGGCGCATTGAAGACGAAGAGCGACGAACTCGAATATGTAAAGGGATTGATAAGGAAGAGATGTATGGAGATCGCGTGACCACACAAAGAGCGGAAAGGGTTCAGGAGGCATTGCGGCAGGAGGTGAGCCGGATAGTCCACAACGAACTCAAGGACCCGAGGCTTGGATTTTTGACAATAACGAAGGTGGAGATCACGAAGGACTTGAGATACGCCAGGGTATATTTCAGCGTCCTGGGCGAATTGAAGGATAAAACGCTGGCCCTGAAGGGATTAAACAGCGCCAAGGGGTACATAAAGAATCTGATATCAAAAAATATAAAATTAAGGTTCATGCCCGAGATAGAATTCAAGATGGACCAATCTTTGGAGCATACAAAAGAGATCCATGACATCATGGATAAGTTGAAGAAAAAGAGAGAGGTGAAAGAAGATGAATGAGATAAAGGAAGTGATAGGGGCGATAAATAGATGTAGGCGATTCCTGATAACCGCTCATATAAATTTGGAGGGGGATTCCATCGGGAGCCAGCTTGCCATAAGAGAGCTATTGAATGCGATGGGTAAGACCGCATTTATAATAGACAGCGACCCTGTGCCAGCGCATTATAAATTTCTGCCCAAGGCGAACGAGATATCGAATAAGATAGATAAGAAGATGGATTACGATGCCGCCGTAGTAGTGGATTGTCCCACATTGAAGAGGACGGGCAAGGTGGCGGAACTCATATCCAAGAATAAAAATAAAGTGGTAATCAATATCGACCATCATGTATCGAATGAGAGATTTGGCGATGTCAATTGGGTCGATCCAAATGCAAGCTCCGCAGGCGAACTGGTTTTTAAGCTTTTTAAGGAGACGGGCAAGCGACTGACGAAGGAAACGGCCCTCAACCTTTATATCGCGATCCTGACAGACACAGGCTCCTTCAATTATGATAATACTTCGAGTCTGACCCATGAGATCGCCGGCGAGCTTTTGGGTTATGGGCTTGAGCCGGCAGCAGTATCGGAGAGCGTATATGAACGCCGGTCTATAGGAGATATAAAACTTTTAGGGTTGGTTCTATCGACAATCAAGCTCAATAATAGGGGCGATGTAGCATATTTGGAGCTTACGAATGACGTCTTAAAAAAGACAGGAGCAGATGCCGCTAAGTCGGAGGGGTTTGTAAATTATGCGAGGTCTATCGATAAGGTTAAGGTGGCGGTGCTTTTTAGAGAGGAACCAAAGGAAGGCGGCAGGATACACGTCAGCCTTCGCTCTAAAGGCAGCGTCGATGTGAATAGAATCGCTTCATCTTTTGGAGGCGGCGGCCATGCGAGGGCATCGGGTTGTGTTGTGGAAGGGACCTTGGTCGAAGTCGAAAAGTCGGTGCTGTCGAAAATAGAGGAAAGGCTGCGTGGACGGCATACTGGTCGTTGATAAACCGCAAGGCATGACGAGCCATGATGTAGTTGATTTCATCAGGAGAAGATTCGGATTGGATCATGTCGGACATGCCGGGACGCTGGATCCGCTAGCAACGGGCGTCCTGGTGATGCTGATCGGCGGATTTACGAGATATTTTAATTCACTGTCTGGCGATGATAAAGTTTATGAAGCAGCTCTTGTCCTGGGCGCGACATCGGATACCGGCGATGCATCAGGAAAGATGGTCTTTATAGATAAGAGTGTAAGCACCCGTTACAAAATTGAAACTATCGAAGAGGTCTTTAAAAAATTTCTTGGAGATATAGAGCAGACACCTCCAATGTATTCGGCTATAAAATACAGAGGAAAGAAATTATATGAATTGGCAAGATCGGGTGTAAGCGTGAAAATAGAGCCGCGAAGAGTATCTATAAAAAGGCTCGAGATTCTGAAGATATCCTTACCTGAAATATTCTTCAATGTCGCCTGCTCTAAAGGCACCTATATCCGTCAGCTATGCGTTGACATCGGTAAAGAGCTAGGCTGCGGTGCCTATATGAAGGATTTAAGAAGAATAAGGTCAGGGAGGTTCACCATCGATGATGCCGTAGAATTTACAAGTTTAAAAGAGATGACGGCGAAAGAACTAGAAAAGCGGTTACATAATCTATGAAGGTCTTTCGGGGTACAAAGGATATAGAAAATAATATAAGGGACACAATAGCGACTATCGGCGTATTCGACGGCGTCCATATCGGACATAGAAGGATTATAAAGGAAGTGGTGAAACGCTCAAAGGTATTAAACCTTAAGAGCGTGGTCGTGACCTTCGATCCACATCCATTGAAAGTCCTGAACCCAAGTGCCAACGTACCAAGCCTTGCCTCATTAGAGCACAGACGAGCCCTTATAGCGGAGCTTGGGGTTGATTATCTGGTCATCTTGAAATTTACAAGATCGCTCTCGAAGCTCTCCCCGGAAATATTTATAAACAACATTTTGATAGATAAGCTATCTATCAAAGAGATATATGTAGGTGAGAACTTCTATTTTGGAAGAGGCGCTAAGGCCGGTATAGAAACCTTAAAAAAGTGGAGCATAAAATTTGGGTTCACGGTCAAGGTCTTCAAGCCTATCCAGACTAAAGGCAGGATCATAAGTTCAACGCTGATCAGGCGGCTGATTGTGAATGGCGATATAAGAAAGGCATCGCACTTTTTGGGAAGGCCCGTCTCTATATTGGGGACAGTCGTGAAGGGCAGTTCGCGAGGCAGGATAATGGGTTATCCTACGGCGAATATAGACCCTCACCATGAAGCGATACCGCCAAGCGGCGTTTATGCGGTCAGGGTGAGGTACAAAAATAAATTTTTAAAAGGCATCCTGAACATAGGGGTAAGGCCTACTTTTTTTAAGGCGAAAGGCTCTGAAGAGCGCGAACCCACAATAGAGGTCCATATATTCGGTTTCGATAAGCGGATTTACGGCGAGGATATCGAAGTCATCTTCATAAAAAAATTGCGGGATGAAAAAAGATTCAAGGATAGATACGACCTTATTCGCCAGATACGACGCGATGAGAGGATGGCGCGGAACATTTTGAAGTAAAAATATTTACAAAATCAGATAAATATGTTAATATAATACAAAGAAAGATGAGGTGTACAAAATCAGATAAATATGTTAATATAATACAAAGAAAGATGAGGTGTAGAGTGGTTTTGATCAAGGAGAAGAGGAAGGAACTCATAAAGGACTTTAAGGTGCACGAGAAGGATACCGGTTCGCCAAGTGTCCAGATAGCGTTATTGACTGAAAGGATAAATTCTCTTTCAGAGCATTTTAAGACGCACAAGCGCGACCACCATTCTCGGCAAGGGCTCCTTCGCATGGTCAGCATACGAAGGAGGTTATTGGAATATCTCAAGCGGAAAGACCTGCAGGGGTATCAGGATCTCATAAAAAAATTGGATTTGAGAAAATAGCATTCGGAAGAAAGGAAACATGGTAAATAGATTTGAAGCAAAATTAGGCAGCGGCAGCGTGATAATCGAGACCGGTAAGATGGCAAAGCAGGCGGACGGTGCCTGCACTGTCCAGCTCGGCGGCACAGTGGTCCTTATTACAGCAGTCTGTTCGGAAGAGCCGAGAGAAGGCGTCGATTTCTTTCCACTGACCGTTGAATATCAGGAGAAGACATACGCTGCAGGCAAAATACCGGGCGGTTTCTTTAAAAGGGAAGGCAGGCCGTCAGAAAAAGAGATATTGACTGCCAGATTGATCGACAGGCCCATAAGGCCTTTATTCCCAAAGGGCTTCATCAATGAGCTCCAGATAGTCGGGATCGTCCTGTCCAGTGATGGAGAGAACGATTCGGATGTCCTTGCGATGGTAGGTGCGTCCTGCGCCCTGTCCATCTCCGACATCCCATTTGACGGCCCGATAGGCGCGGTGAGGGTCGGCAGGATTAACGGAAAATTTGTCCTCAACCCAACGTTCAAAGAATTGGACTCCAGCGACCTCGACCTCGTCGTCGCTGGGAACGCTTCGGGCCTTTTGATGGTCGAGTCCGGAAGTAACGAATTGGAAGAAAGCCTAATACTGGATGCGATAAATTTCGGGCAAAAGAGTTTACAGGTCCTGATAGAACTTCAGGAGAAGATGGTTAAAGTATGCGGAAAGAAGAAGCAGGCCATAACGCTTTATAAAGTTGATGAAGAGCTGGTCAGGAAGGTCAAAGATGATTCCCGCTCCAGATTAGACGAGATAAATAAACTTGGCACAAAAGAGCAGAGAGAAGGAGCCATGGACCTCCTCACGAAAGAATTGGTGGCACGGTTTGTCACGGAGGAAGCCGCCTATACCGAAAACGACGTGAAGTCCGCACTGATAGAGGCTGAGAAGGAAGCCGTGAGAAAGTACATAATCGAGAAGAGGAGGCGTGTCGACGGCAGGGCTTTCGATGAGATCCGGCCGATAAGCTGCGAGGTAGGTATTCTGCCGCGGACCCACGGCTCGAGCCTCTTCACCCGCGGCCAGACGCAGAGCCTTTCCGTTACTACACTAGGAACGAGTGCCGATGAGCAGATGATCGACGCGTTGGAAGGCGAGACCCAGAAGAGTTTCATGCTCCATTATAATTTTCCACCCTTTTCCGTTGGAGAGGTCAGGCCCATACGCGGCCCTGGAAGGCGCGAGATTGGCCATGGCGCATTGGCGGAGCGGGCATTGAAGCCTGTCATGCCGGATAAAGAAAAGTTTCCATATACCGTAAGGGTCGTGTCGGATATTCTGGAATCGAACGGCTCGTCGAGCATGGCGACGGTTTGTGCCAGCGCATTGTCTCTGATGGACGCTGGTGTTCCCATAAAAGAACCTGTGAGCGGGATAGCCATCGGGTTGATAAAAGAGAAGAAGGAGACGATAA
>JACROW010000117.1 GCA_016214245.1 Candidatus Omnitrophota bacterium
GACGCAGATACTATCTATGAAGAAGATGCTCTAAAAAATCTCGTTCGTAATTTTTCGGATCCGAAGGTAGGCGGGGTATGCGGAAAGCTGGTGCTCATAAAGGAGGGCGCGGCGTCCTGTAATGAAGAGAGCATTTATTGGGATTATGAGAATAGGATAAAAGAGCTGGAAAGCTCGCTCAGGACGATCACAGGCATAAATGGTCAGGCATTCGCCATAGGAAGAGAGCTCTTTGAAGAGCTTCCGCGCGATTCTATCACGGAGGACCAGGTTTTAGGCATGAGGATAATCGAAAGAGGTTATGATATACTATTTGAGCCGAAGGCAATCTGCAGGGAGAAGGCGCATCCACTTAAAGAGGAGTTTATGCGGCGGATTAGAATAAGCGCCGGAAATTTTCAGTCAATATCTTTTTCCGCCAAGGTATTGGATCCGAGGACGGGCTTCGCGTCCTTCGCCTTCTGGTCGCATAAGATATTGCGATGGTTTGCGCCGTTTTTTCTTATTGCGCTTTTCATCTCGAATATGTACCTCTTGGATATTTTATTTTTCAGGTTCACTTTTTTTACGCAGGTTCTATTTTACTTGATTTCTTTCTTTCATTATGGTTTGAGTGTTATAGGATATGATTTTAAAATATTACGGGTGATATTCTACTTCAATATGATGAATCTGGCCGTGCTGATCGGATTTTTTAGATTCATTACAGGGACCCAAAAAGTCACCTGGGAAAAGGCTTAAATGAACAGGCTTTTTTTATTTCTTTTGGTGTTGGCCTCAAGCTTCATCGCAACATTTTTGGGAACCGATATACTCATAAGAAAACTCATATTCTTAAATGAAAAGAAGCCTGAAGAGTCACGCATCTTCTTCGGCCAGGATATGGCGAAACCAGGCATAAGGCTTGTGCCGACGATGGGAGGTCTGGCCATAACATTCGGTTTCGGATTTTCGCTGCTTTTATCTTTGAAATTCGTCGAGAGTGGATCTATAATCAACCTTTTAGCCGGGCTCGTCACGATACTCCTTATCACTATAATAGGATTTACGGATGACATATTAATAGTGAGAAAGATGTGGAGGATAATTTTGCCGGGGATAGCAGCACTTCCCTTGATTGTGGTTGATACAGGCGTTCCCACGCTCCATCTTCTAAATCATGAGATAAACCTGGGCTATTTGTATACGTATCTATTAATTCCGATCGGAGTAATCGCCTGCGCAAATTTCATAAATATACTGGCTGGTTTCAACGGATTGGAGGCAGGTTCCGGAGCCATAGCCTGCGCGACCATCTTTTCAGCATCCATAATTTTAATGAAGTTAGAACCCGGCAAATATTCTGTTACGACACCGATAATTGCGCTGGCCATGCTCGGCGCGTGTCTTGCGTTTCTTGTATTTAACTGGTACCCGGCAAAGACATTTCCGGGGAACGTGGGTACTTATGTGATAGGTGCTGCTATCGCAAGCGCCGTCATAATCGGGGATATGGAAAAGATAGGAATTATAGCGCTCGCCCCTCAGATAATAGAATTTTTCTTAAAGATAAGAGGTGGATTCAAGGCTGGAAATTTTGGGACTCTAGTGAACGGAACCCTTACTTATAAAGACAGGGTCACTTCCTTAACACATCTTTTTATGAAATATGCGAAAGTGAATGAGAAAACGCTTGTATTATATCTATTGGGTCTTCAGACGATCTTTGGATTTTTAGCGGTTTGGAGTATATTTTGGTATAGGTGAGATTTATGCCGTTCTTCTGTCTAAGACAAAGATGCTGCCCTTCGTCTGTTTCGCCTTTTCCTTAACTCCTACAGCGATATTTGTCACTTCCGCGTAGCTGGTTATATCCCTTATCTGGTTCGATACTCCCGCCAGAGATATGCTCATTATCGGAAACTTCACCAAGACACCCTGTCTATTCTTCTCCAAGACATAGCCCAGATCAAGATCTTCCTTAGAATAGAATTTTTTTATCTCTTTATCGAACGTCTCGATGATGTAATTTGTTACAACCTCAGCCTTATCGGGGGTCGTCAGGAGGTACAGGTCGTCTCCACCCTCATGGCCCACAAAGTCATCAGAATTGCCTTTTTCCTTTACGGCATCCTGCAGGACCTTGGCCGCAAACTTTATGACCTCATCGCCCTTGGAGATTCCGTATTTATCGTTATATGCCTTGAAATTATCCAGATCCCCATGAATGGCTACGAATTTTTCGTTAAGCCTGATCCTCTTCTCTATCTCTTCGCGGATGACGTTATTCCCGGGCAGCTTCGTTAACGGATTTGCATTCTCTGCGCGCTCCTTCATCTTCTGGAGCGCCACAGTCATGTCGTTAAAGGTCTCCCCGAGCTCCTGGATCTCATCATTCGTTTTTATCTTCACCCTCAAATTCAGATTTCCGCTCGAGATATCTTTCGTTGCAAGGTTCAGCACCTTTATCGGATGGATTATAGTTTTCGACAGGATCATGCCTAAGACGAGATTTGCGATAATAACGGCTATAACTGTCAAGGTTATAGGCGTATATATCTCCTTCAACGCCATCTGAAGGTTCCCTAATAGGTAGGTTATCTTGGCGACATAGAGTATTTCCTTTTCGAGGAGGACCGGTATGAATATATCGATAAGCTTCAGCCGTTCATCGATGTATGAGCAGAACCACTTTTCCTTTACTTCGACATTCGAGAAATCGCAGACCCTTTTTAAATCTTCCGGCTCGAGTTCCTTCCGGCCCGCGTAGTATGGGTCATTGGAAGAGATGATCCCACCCTTCGGGTCAAAGACGGAGATCCTGTCAACCACCTTTTCCTTTCCAAGCGACTCCAAGGCGATCTGAAACAGGCTGGAAGGGTCTTCTCTTAAGGTGGCGTCCTTTAGGAGGCTCTCTAAAGTATTCTTGACTATTATGGCGCCAAGCCTCGACCTATAGGAATTGTAAGATGTCATAACGGTGAGCTGGTTTTTAACCTGGATGGCCGTGAAGACGAATATGAAGAGTATCGAGAAGATGACCATCAGGGTCGTTATCCTGACCTTAAGGGTAGTTTTGATCATAGGGTCATTTGTCTCCTATAGCCAATTTTGGTATTTTATCTTATCATCAGGCAAATGCGTTTGCAACATAAATTTTATTTCGGCTAACTACTTGACAGAATACCCTTAATAATATATACTTATTGATAATAATAATAAATATTCCTTATGACCTAATCAAGGAGACCTGTGGGAAAAGGATATACAAATTTACCCTTAAATCTCATTCGTATCCTCTCCATCCCCCTTCTGATAGTGGTTCTCGCAGTTGTCTTCTTCTACGCTTATAACACATATCTCATCGACCATTCATTGGAAAGCCTCAAGTTCTCCCTGAATAAGGTCTCTGGCGCCCAGACAGTGCAGGAGGCCCAAGACATGAAGATGGTCTTGAGCGAGGCCCTGATAAAAGAGGTCTCCTCTGAAAAGCTTGAAACGACAAATGTCGTCAACCTGGAATTCAGTCAGAATATCATCTCCGAAGCAAAAGTGAACGACCAATTAAAAGACTTGAAGCTCATACTCTCCAATGTAGTAAAAGAGAAAGAGGCGAAGAGATCGCCTCTCTTATTGAGACTGGATGCTATAAATGAAAAGGTGCAGGACAATTTATCGAAATTATATGTCCGGCTATATGGAAAGGCTAAAAAAGCAGGTGTAGAAGTAAGCGATCTAACTTTATTAGACACAGCAAGAAATCGTGAATCTAATTGGCAGATAGAAGATGCCGTCTCGAATTACAACGCCTTCATTAAGGCCTATCCGGATTATAAACATATAGGCTGGGTGAAATTAAGGCTGGGGTATGCTTATTTAAAGATAGGGAATTTGAAAGAGGCTGAAAGGC
>JACROW010000118.1 GCA_016214245.1 Candidatus Omnitrophota bacterium
GACCTTTTGTCTCCTTGTCAAGATTGCTATTTTCAATGAAATAGTCTATGAAATTTTTTGATAACATTTTGCTTTTGTGATCAAAAATATACCAATCCAATACCATGTCGCGTTTGTCTCCATCAGGCATATTGAGTTCTTTTAAAAATGCCATCTCATAGTTAAGTTCTTCAAATAGTTCGGGCCTTTCGGACATAAAATCCGCGAGGCGGCGGTAAAATATCCGCATCTCTTCTCTGTATTCAGGTTCTATCATTTTGTGTCTCTACTTTATTAAATTCGCCTATTCGAATGCCGGATTCGGAAATTTCCCATGTCAACCTTGTATCAATTCATATCGTAGTTTTGTTTTGGCTAAGATACCTTGTAATTCTCGAAAATCTGGGTTAGTTTTGCGTGCCAAATCCTCAAGAACATCACTACTGAGCACCAGGCCTGCGTTTTGCGCTTTTAGTTGTAAAAATCTTAAGCGATCGCCATAAGCAGGTGGCGTTATGTTAAGCACAAGCCCTTTTTGAAATATTCTGACTGCTTTGCCTTTTGTCTTAAAAATCTGCATGATTGGCCTATCAGCAGTAATGACAATCTGTCTTTGTGCATTATATAGACGTTCGAAAATATGCAATAACTCTTCGAGCGTGGATTTTTTATCCTTTACGAGATGAATGTCATCTATAAGCAATACATCGAGGTTAAGGCATTGTTCGACGAAGTCAACATAGCGGTAATTTTGGATCGCTTGGACAATATCGTTTACGAACTGCTCGACACTAACATAATAAATCTTTAAGTCTGTCTTATACTCTTGAGCCAGGGCCTGCAATAGATGAGTTTTTCCTACTCCTACGGATCCATATATAAAAATCGGATTATATATTTGACCGGGTAGGGCCATAGCTGAAGAGATGGCCTTTCTGGCATTTTTTTTGTTATCGCTGACCAGATAATTTTGAAAGGTATAATCACGGTTAAGTTTCATAAAGTCCTTTTATCCATCAATCAACGCTACGCCTTTGTTACAGTAGTGTGCCACAGCAATCGTGCCATAATCGTGCCATAATCGTGCCATAATTTTCCCTACTCACGCCATTTATACCTCAAACTTCGACCGCTCCCTATAGGCGCAACGACTTTCTTATCGATAAGATCATTTAAATCCCTATTTGCTTGTCTCACGGAGATGCCCGCCAAATCGACATATTGCTTCCGCGAAATCTCTCCATGTTGTTTAATAAACTTTATCGCCTTCTTTTGCCGATCATTTAGATCTAATTTGTGGAGTTTCTGGTCCTCTATAACCTTCTCGAATGCTTTCCCGGGACCCATCAGCGTAACGTTAAGCCCACCGGATAACTCTTCGAATATCGGATCGGATAACTTTTCCTCCCGCATGGCTTCTACTATGCGATTCGTCCCTTTTCCCCAATGTTCAATGTATTTGATATAGTACAAACGCTCTGCCAGAAACCTGTTACGCGGTATGGAAAGATGCTTACGCTTAAGCATGGCCGGGGTGAGGGGCTTTGGCAATTCTCCCGGATTCCAAACCTCAATCCGGTCATCGTAAATCGATAAATGAATATCGGCGCTCGACCAGTAGTCTCTGTGCGCAAGCGCGTTGTTAAAAATCTCTTCCAACGCCCTAAAAGGGTATTCCCATTTATCAAAGCGCTGGTTGGCATCAAAGAAGACCGCATGCTTGGTGTGTTCCGCAATAAAGGACAATGCTTTCTCGCGAAGCTCGGGGATGGTTCCCTCCAGAACCTTCATATCAAGATAATCATTGCCTTCCGTTCCCTTGAACCGGGCAACACGGATCTTCGCCTGCACGAAAAATTTCTGCGGTTCCCGTCCAAAAAATAAAATGGCTGCATTGATCAACTGGCCGTTTTTGATTAGATTCAACCGAGCGAGCACATCCTTTACGGTCGTCCTGGCCGGCACAACCAAGCGCTTTTCCTCTTTGGCCTTATCCAAAAACCACCTGACCTTATTATTATCTATATCTTTTAGCTTTGCGCCCTTGCAGACTTGCGTATCAAACTGCAACTTGTCCTTATGCTTCTCGAGGATACGATGTTCATACTCATCTTTGCTCATTTGCCGGGTGGATTTTCCTACACGGACATACGGCCTGCCGTTGGCCAGCGCCAGTTTGTCATGAGACTCTTTAACATTAATAATAATGATTTCCTTACCATCGGTCTTAGTAACAGTAATATGCGGGTGAATCCTTGGTTCCGTATGCTGGGCAATACGGTTAGCGAGTTTTTCAATCGTATCTTTTCCAATAGAAATACCAATGGCGTCGCCATGTTTGGAAATGCCGATAAAAATCCTGCCGCCGTCCGTATTCGAAAAACCCGCGATACTTTCGATGATTTCGTTAATCTGCGAAAGGGATGGCTTCCATTCGATAGTTGTTGACTCGGACGAGCCGATTAATTTTGATAAGTTTTTTGTTTTCATATTATTGGTTTATAGTATACCTTATGAACTTCGCTCTTGAAGGAAAATTTATCGTCTCTGGAAAATTCATGTTAGCCAGACTATGCCATTATTTCCTCGGATGGAATTTCCCATATATTTGAACCAAATCCTTCGGATAAAGATGGGCATATATTTCCGTAGTCTTCGGCGAAGAATGACCTAAGAGGCTCTGCAAATGTATTATACCGGCGCCTCTTTTTAGCATATGCGTAGCTGTGGCGTGCCGTATTGAATGAGCGGATATTTTAGGATTGAACTTGGCGTATTCGTGGATGATTTCGTTCACCATGCCTGATGATAACCTCCTTCCCCATTCTCCAATGAATAAGGCTTTATTATTGGGAAAAATGGGAAAAATGGGTCCGTTTCCCTAGGAGCCATTACTATCTGTTAAAAACATCATCCAAAACTTCTTCATATGGCC
>JACROW010000116.1 GCA_016214245.1 Candidatus Omnitrophota bacterium
TCTATCTTTAGAAAATACTGTTCGGTCGCTCTGAATATTATCGCACCTTTACAGCGCCAGCAATGCGGATATGAATGCCACACCTCTTCTTCATACACCAGGCTGCCGAGAGATTTCAATTTTTCTATGATGGGTTTATTTGCCTTATTGACTTCCATCCCGCTGAACTCGCCTGCGCTATTGTCAAATTTCCCCTTAGAATCAACAGGCATTATCGTCGGAAGGTTGTATTTCCTTCCCGTCAGATAATCTTCCTGTCCATGGCCAGGTGCAGTGTGAACGCAACCAGTGCCTTCTTGCATTGAAATATAATCTGCAAGAACTACCTGAGACCGTCTATCTATAAAAGGATGTTTGGCGTAAAGTTTGTCACGATCACTGGCAGGAGGAACGGAGATCTTATCTCCTTTTAGGGTCTTTATAATCTCAAAATTCTTGATGCCTGCCTTATCCGTAGTCGGGCCTACCAAGTCCTCGGCGATTATGAAAATCTCGTCTTTGAATTTAGGGTCTCTGACCTTGACAAAGGCATAATCGAAATCACGATGAATAGCTATTGCCGTATTTGCAATGAGAGTCCAGGGCGTGGTGGTCCATATTATAAAATAAGTCGCTGGTTCGGTGGTCAACTCAAACTTCACATATATCGATGGTGATACCTTCTCTTCGTATTCGACCTCTGCCTCGGCAAGCGCTGTCTCGCAGGTCGCGCACCAGTTGACCGGTTTCAAATCCTTATATATGTAACCCTCTTTGACTAGTTTACCGAAGGCCCTCACGATTTCGGCTTCGTAGTCTTTGGAGAGCGTAAGATAGGGACTACCCCATTCCCCCAATATCCCAAGCCTTTTAAAATCTTCCCTTTGGATATTCACATACTTCATGGCATAATCATAGGCCTTCTTTCTAAACTGCACCTGGTCTATATCATATTTTGTGAGCTTGAGCTCTTTAAACAATTGATGCTCTACCGGCAGGCCGTGACAATCCCATCCCGGAACATACGGCGAATCGAAACCGCGCATCGTCTTGTATCTCACGACTATATCCTTCAAAATTTTATTCAGCGCATGGCCCATGTGGATGTCGCCATTCGCATAAGGCGGCCCATCGTGCAATACAAATTTATTCCTGCCTTTGGATACCTTCCTCATCTGTCCGTAAAGGCCCATATCCTGCCAGGATTTCAACACAAGACCCTCGCGATTCGGCAGGTCAGCCTTCATAGGAAAATCCGTCTTCGGCAGATTCAGCGTGGACTTATAATTCATCTTCGATAATCCTATCGTCATCTATTTTATGTACTTGCCGATTATAAGAGCCAATGCCTTCTTTGTCTTGGAAGGAATGGCATCCGGACTTGTTATTATCGAATCTTTAAGTGCCGCTTGGCACAGGCACGACTTTTCTCTCTTCAATTTCGGCAAAACGGCCTTCAATATATTTTTTGAAACCTCGATATTCTTCAACAGATTCTGCACGATGATGTCAACCGATACCGTATCGCACGCTTCATCCATATACCAGCAGTCATAATCAGTCACGCAGGCAAGTGTCGCGTAACAGATCTCAGCCTCTCTGGCAAGTTTCGCCTCTGCCATATTCGTCATGCCTATGATATCCATGCCCCAGGACCTGTAGAGCCTCGATTCGGCCTTGGTCGAGAATTGCGGGCCCTCCATATTTATGTAAGTCCCGCCGAGATGCATCCTCGCGCCGGCCTCACGGCCCGCTTCGTATAGCGCCTTCGACAGGTCCGGGCAAACCGGGTCCGCGAATGGAATATGCGCGGCAATGCCGTCACCGAAAAACGTCATGCGCCTTGATTGGTTTGTCCTGTCGACAAACTGGTCGGGTATGACGATGTCGAGAGGCTTTAGTTCTGCCTTCAAGCTTCCGCAGGCAGATATCGATATTATCGTATCAACGCCCAGTTTCTTCATCCCGTAGATGTTGGCCCGATAGTTGATCTCGCTTGGCATTATTCTATGGCCTTTTCCGTGCCGTGCCAGGAATATAACTTCTCTACCTTCTAAAACTCCAGTGACGAAGAGATCGGATGGCTCTCCGAAGGGCGTAGCCACCAAAACCTTCTTGACCTTCTTTAACCCCTCCATGTCGTAAAAACCGCTTCCGCCTATTATCCCGATCTTTCCTCTCATACCAATCCCCTATCCAAACCTCAGCGCAAATCCAAACAGAGTCCTTATCAAAAACAATTTGAGAAACCAGATGAATAGAAGCGCGAATATCGGCGATATGTCCAAACCGATTGTATGAATTGGAAACAGCCTCCTGAATGGCGCCAGCATCGGCTCTGTCATCTTATACAGGAATTGGACTATCGGGTTATACGGGTCCGGGTTGACCCAGCTAAGAAGAGCCCTGATTATTATAAGCCAATTCGCTATCGTGAGGATGTAATCCAATACCGTCGTTACAGCGCTGATGAAATTACCCAATATGAACATAGGTCAGCTCTTGGAAAGCTCTTTTGAGCGCTCATACGCGCGCCTCACAGCCATCTTTAGTATATCTTTTAATCTTTTATCTTCAAATACCTTAATGGCCGCCTCTGTCGTCCCGCCTTTTGAAGTGACCTTTGCCCTTAAAAGAGCTGGGTCTTCTTTCAGGGCCTCTAATAATTTCATGCTGCCAAATGCGGTCTTCGATACCAGCTTCTTCGCTATACCTTCATCGAAACCCAGATCCTTCGCCGCCTCTATCAGGGCCTCGATAAGATAGAAAAAATATGCAGGGCCGCTCCCGCTGATGGATGTTACCGCATCGACCAAATCCTCATCGACCTCAACCACGTCTCCGATAGTGGAGAATATATCTTTTGCTAGCCCTAAGTCTTTCTTACTGGCTGAGCTTCCAGCGCTTACGCTCGATATCGCCTCGCCGATTATAGCGGCTATGTTCGGCATAACCCGTATAACAGGGATATCTTTACCTACAATGTTTTCAATATGTTTAGTGGTGATGCCCGCTGCTATTGATATCAAAAGTTTATCCTTGGACAGAGCGCAACACAGCTCTTTCAAAAGGCTGTCAAAATCTTTTGGCTTCACAGCAAGTATGATTACATCAGAGTGCTTAACAAGATAGTTATTCTCACCCGTCACTATAATCTTATACTTCGTCTGTATGAAATCCCTTCTGGCCGCATCCAGATCACTCACCATCAATGAGGTGCTCTTCTCCACAACAGTCGCGAGGCGGCTTGAGAGAGCCTCGCCCATATTCCCGCATCCGATTATGCCTATTTTTTTATTTATCATAACTTTTTTTAAATATTGCCCTGCCGATCCTGACCATATTCGAGCCTTCTTCGATAGCTACCTCGAAATCATTCGACATGCCCATCGATAAAATTCGTACTGCGTGCTCTGTGCTGCGTGCTGCGTTAAGCTTGTCCTTAAGCTCTCTTAAGCTTCGAAAATAAGGGCGAA
>JACROW010000062.1 GCA_016214245.1 Candidatus Omnitrophota bacterium
ACCGCGAAGCCTTAAAGAGAATCCTGCAGCAAAGCCAGCCTAAGAGACCCTGCGATAATCGCAAGCCATCTTATCGCACGTCACACACTGAGAAGCTCTTTTGGAAAATATATCCTTAGGACCAACTCCAACCATCGCCGAGATTGGCTTCTTTGGGACCATCATGCACTTCTCTGTCAAGGCAATGCCTATCTTGGAAAAATCGAGAGCCTTTGCCATCACGGACTGCTCCTCAATCGGCCAGTCACAGTAACCCGGGCTTAAACGCATCGAAACAGTCTCATCCTTGAATAGGTAGGTCTTACGCAATTCCTCTTCCATCGCTTCAGCCAAGGATTCGACAACCAGAGATCCTATACTATCCAAAAGATAACCATATAAGCCCTCACCTTTGGACATCCATCTGGAGCCTTGAGCTTCGATCTCACCTCCGACCGTGACCAAAAAGAGGTGTAGATGTGTCGCGCCTTTTATATATGAGATTAGCCTTTTGCCGGAGAAGGTTACCGGGCCTTCCAGCATTACAGAATAGCCATCGAAAGCAGTTATCTTCTTTACTGCGGATAGAACCTGGGGCCTTGCAAGCGCTTTCGCCTCTTTAAGGCATCTGTCCACGGCGGCATGTATGGTCTCATCCGGCCCGCCTTTACACAACTCCGGGATCCGTTCCTTGATGAAGAGTTCCTTCTTCACCCAGTCCCAGTCGATCCCGGAGCGATTGTGATGCACTTTACTTAACCTCGACTATCTCGTCATCCTTATAGGTGAATCTCGGTTTTCCATCCTTCTTGTGAATCTTTGTATCGTAAACAACGAGATTTCCACTCGCGTCTTTCTTCATCCAGAAATCGACATCGTACATGGTGCCGTCATCAGCGACGAAATCTGTGCAGGCGAAACAGGCATCCTCCTTTTTGATATGGCTAACCTTGTCCTCGTGCACCTTCTGGAGTTTTAGATTCAGGGATTTACCTTCTACTGGATCTTGGAGAGGAAAGATTCCATTATTTGCTTTGGTCACCTTATTGATATGGTCCTTTATCCCCTTTATGATCTCGTCTGCTGAAAACATGGGCCCTTCGCCTGGATGTTCTGCTTCATGCGTCGTGCCAGGATGCTCTTTATGTTCGCCCGGATGCTCAGTTGTCGCCGTCCCTGGCTGTTCAGACGCCGGCGTGCCCGGATGTTCGCCGGGATGCTCCGCGGCAAAACTATTCACTGAAAGCCAAGACAAGACCGCAAATATAAGTAAATAAAAACATAGCTTCTTCAAATCAATCACCTCCTTTTGTATAATTATACCTCTTAAAACAGTAATTTAAAAGGAGAATCAGTTAGTCGTATTCTTTCGCATCTCCTCTTTATAAAGACGCATTTCAGATTCTTTTTGCGCACCGGACCAGTTCAAAAATTCTCCCATGATCCGGCCGCATTCCTCGAGGCGGTCGAGGCCGAGTGAAGGAGTGGTAGCAAACTGCAGCCTCCGGACCAATAAGTCAGTAAGAGAATTTGCCATTTCATATTTCACGGCGCGTTCTATACACTTATGTAAATCCAGATCTTCTTCCCCGCTAACAGGAGAGGAGGGCCCTATCTTTTGCGTAACACACCTTTTAAAATTTTTGTCTCGTAATTTAGAAAGCACCATGTCAACCACCTCTTCAGCAAGATGCCTATATGTCGTATATTTACCCCCCACCACCGATATCAATCCCGAGGCGGATTCTTTTATCGTATGCTCCCGCGAGACATGCCATGGGGCGATTCCTTGGGTATTCACTAGAGGCCGGAGGCCTGCATAGGTTGTGATCATGCCGGCTCTATCTATATGTTCATGCGGAAAGGCCCTCTGGGTTTCTTCAAGGAGATATTCTACATCATCTCCAGAAGCATAGACTTCATCGGCTGAGCCGGCATGATCCGTATCCGTCGTTCCGATGAGGGTTACCCCGCGCCAGGGGATAATGAAGAAGAACCTTTTATCTTTGTGTGCCGAAAGAAGTATCGCGCGCGTATGCGGCAATTTCCTGTAGACGATATGCACCCCTTTAGTGGGCCGGGTGATGGGAGTGGCATCCGGCTTATCCATCTTCACAATTTGGTTTGACCATGCGCCTGTGGCATTGACAACAACTTTAGCGCGGATCGTGAGATCTTCCCCAGTTAATCTATCCTTCGCCTCTATGCCTATAATTCTTCCCTTCTCTTTAATCAATCCGATTGCCTTGACCTTGTTTGCTACCGATGAGCCTGCCTGATAGGCGGAAATAGCATTGTCAAGACACAGCCTTATATCATCCATCTGGCCGTCGCAATAGAGGACGCCGCCTTTTAAGTTACGAGAGCCGATATTCTCCTCTAAAAGGATGACCTCATCTCTTTTGAGCGGCCTGTGGCAGCGTATGTTATCCCTGCCAGCCAGCTGGTCATATATGAAGGCGCCGGTCCTTATCTTCAGGAGCGTTCTTGGATCACCTTTATATGCCGGGAGGATAAATTCAATAGGATGGACGAGATGGGGGACTGTTTTTAAAATAATAGCGCGTTCGCGCAGCGCTTCATAGACGAGTTTAAAATTGAACTGCTCGAGATAACGTATTCCGCCGTGGATTAGCTTTGTGGTCTTTCCGCTCGCGCCGCTTGCAAAGTCATCTTTTTCAATGAGCGCGGCCTTTGCACCGCGCAAGCTCGCATCACGGGCGATAGCGCAGCCGTTGATGCCGCCTCCTATAACAAGGATATCGAAATATTCTGATTTTAGCCGAGCTATGTTGCGTTCCACGCTATACGGATCTCGCCTTATCGACCGCTTTCAACCACCCCGAATAGAGCACTTGCCTTCGGCCGCTTTTCATTCGTGGGAGAAATATCTTTTCTATCGATAAGGTCTTTTTCAGTTCAGCCGTTGTCTTCCAGAACCCGACGGCCAAGCCAGCCAGCATTGCCGCTCCCTTTGCGGTCGTCTCGGTTATATAAGGCCGGATTATCTTTATATTAAGGATATCCGCTTGAAACTGCATTAAAAAAGAGTTGCGGCAGGCCCCTCCGTCAACCCTGAGAGAATCGAGCCTCTCTTTAGTCTCTTCCTGCATGACGCGGACGACATCCTTCACCTGATATGCGATGGCTTCAAGCGTTGCGCGTATGATGTGCGGCCTACCTGTCCCGCGCGTTATCCCGGTTATCGTGCCGCGCGCATCCGGGTCCCAGTATGGTGCGCCCAATCCCACAAAAGCTGGTACAAAATATACCCCGGCTGTATCAGGGACTTTCGATGCCCACTTTTCAGTTTCAGCCGCGGTCCGGATCAATTTTAACTCATCCCTCAGCCACTGCACAGCCGCGCCCGTGATAAATACGGCTCCTTCCAATGCGTAACTGGGGCTGCCGGACTTGTCACAGGCGAGAGTGGTGAGCAAGCCTTTCCTGGAAAGAGTGAATTTCTTACCTGTATTGAGTAGAAGAAAACATCCTGTGCCGTATGTATTCTTCATTTCTCCCACTTCAAAACACCCTTGGCCGAAGAGGGCTGCCTGTTGGTCACCTGCATCGCCGGCTATCGGTATGCCCGAGGCGAGTCCGCATCTATTCTTTGCAGTCACGCCGAATATGGAACTCGATGCCTTTACGCCTGGCAGGATAGCCTGTGGTATCTTTAAAATCTTAAGCAGTTCGTTGTCCCACTTTTTGTCTTTAATATTGAATATCATGGTGCGCGACGCATTTGTATAATCAGTTACATGAGCTTTTCCGCCGGTCAGCTTCCATATCAACCAGCTGTCCACGGTGCCGAAACAGACTCGACCTCTCTCAGCGCTACGACGTAATCCTTTTATATTATCGAGAAGCCACTTGATCTTTGTCCCTGAAAAATAGGCGTCGATCACGAGGCCCGTCTTCTTTTGAAAGAGCTCTCCGTAGCCTCTAGCCTTTAAATTATCGCACATACCCGCAGTGCGGCGGCATTGCCAGACGATAGCATTGTGCACGGGCCTGCCTGTCTTTCTATCCCAAAGGATCGTCGTCTCGCGCTGATTGGTGATGCCTATTGCGGCAACATCGGTTGGCCTGATATTTTTTCTGGAGAGGGCTCTCTTAGTCACAAATTCCACAGAGCGCCATATTTCATCAGGATTATGCTCGACCCAACCGGCTTGAGGATAGATCTGCCTGAACTCCCTGTATGCGCTGGAGATGATGCGGCCTCGCTTATCGAATACGTATGCCCTGCTTCCCGTCGTCCCCTGGTCTATAGCTAAAATGTATTGCATAACTTTTTTGTGCCGTTCATCAAGGTCTTGTCAACCCTTGCGGCCTTGGGACGCCATCCTCGCCTTGCGTCCACTGGTAGTCTGCCCCGCCCCCACTAGCCCAAGGGGAAGGATTACCGTCAATACCCGTGCCTCTTCTAAACTCTTCTCTTGCCCGCTCAGCCCAATCTCTTGCTGCAATCCAAGAACCGGGCTCAGCCGGATTTCCGTTAGCATCCCACGTCTCAACCGTCGGGTTCCCGTTCTCGTCCCACGTTATCATTTCTCTCAGA
>JACROW010000123.1 GCA_016214245.1 Candidatus Omnitrophota bacterium
GCCAGGTCCTCGGAGTCTATGACGCTAACCTCACAGAGGTTATGGCGAGGGTATTAAAGAATCTTGGCACTGAGAGGGCCTTCGTTGTGCATGGCATGGATGGGCTGGATGAGATGACCGTTACAGCCAAGACTAAGGTTACAGAACTGAAGGATGGGAAGATAAGGACGTATTATATAAGCCCTGTCATGTTCGGGCTTAAGAAGGCAAGATTAGAGGATATTGAAGGCCGCGATGCGAAGGAGAATGCAGATATTATCTCATCTATCTTAAAAGGAGAACGAGGCCCGAGGAGAGAGATCGTTCTCCTGAACGCAAGCGCTGTGCTGGCGGCAGGATTTAAAGCAATGGATTTCAGGGAAGGCATAGCGCTGGCGGAGGAGTCTATAGATTCAGGCAAGGCACTCGATGTACTTTCGAAACTGGTAGAGCTTACGAAGCGATGATACTTTCTCGGATAATCGAAGAGAAGAGAAGAGAGATAGAAGAGGCGAAACGGATAAAACCACAGGAAGACCTTATACGGGAGACGAAAAATATATGTATAAAGAGCACATTCAAAAAAAATATATCGAGGCCGCACCATATAAATCTGATTGCGGAGATCAAAAAGGCCTCGCCGTCGAAAGGCATCTTGAGAGGTGATTTTAGTCCTGTAAAGATAGCCATAACCTATCAGGCAAATGGGGCGAGCGCCATTTCTATCCTGACAGACGAGAGGTTCTTCGAGGGCAGATTGGAATATATAAAGAAGGTCAAAGAGAACGTCTCGCTTCCTGTCCTGAGAAAGGATTTTTTCATCGACGAATATCAAATCTATGAGACTGTAGCCGCAGGCGGCGACGCCGTAATTTTAATCTGCGAGATACTATCAACGAACGAGATTATAAAATTTAATGAATTGGCCCATTCGCTTGGGCTTGATTGTTTGGTGGAAATACACAATGAAGAGGACCTCGAAAAGGCGCTCGCCGCCGGAGCCAATATAATCGGCATAAATAACAGGGACCTGCACACGTTCAGAGTGGATATCGGGGTGACTCAGAAGTTGGCGAGGCTCATACCTAAAGACAAAACAATAGTCTCCGAGAGCGGGATAAAGAGCTATGAAGATGTCATGTTCTTAAAATCGCTCGGGGTGAATGCCGTTCTTATAGGAGAGGCGTTTATGGAGGCTGATGATATAGCGGCAAAGATGCGGGATATAATGAGGTATTAGTGACAAAGATCAAGATTTGCGGAATAACGAATAAGGTTGATGCGATAAATGCATCAAATCTCAAGATCGAGATGATGGGATTTGTCTTTTATGAGAAATCGAAAAGATACGTTGAGCCTCTGAGAGTCGAAGATATCGTGAATGAGCTGCCGCCGGCCATATGGAAAGTTGGCGTCTTCGTCGACGAAACCAAGGATAGAGTCCTCAAGATCGCAGAGGACGCGATGCTGGATACATTACAATTTCACGGCGGTGAAATGCCGGAGTATTGCGGCAGTTTCAGAGACAGATTCAGGGTAATAAAGGCCTTTAGGCTAAAAGACAAAAGCGATCTTAAAAAGATAAACGATTACGATGTGGATTACTATCTATTTGATACATATAAGACAGATTCGATCGGCGGTACAGGCGAGACCTTTGATTGGAAGATTATAAAGGATTATGAATTTTTGAAACCGGTTATTTTATCAGGCGGCCTGACACCAAAGAACGTATCTCGTGCGATAAAAGAGGTCTCACCATATGGTGTCGATGTCTCAACCGGCGTTGAGAAGGCACCCGGCAGGAAGGATGCCACTTTAATGGCAAAGTTTGTTGATGAAGTAAGAAGGGTGAACTGACATGGCAAGATTACCAGATAGACACGGTTATTTCGATGGGTTCGGCGGTAAATTTGTGCCCGAGACATTGATGGCAGCTTTGGAGGAATTAGAAAAGGAATATTACAAGGCGAGGAAGGATAGGCTCTTTCTGGCCGAGCTTAAAACTTACCTCACGGAATACGCCGGAAGGCCAACTCCATTATATTTTGCGGGAAGGCTGACCGGAAAACTAGGCGGTGCGAAGATCTATTTAAAAAGGGAGGACCTCCTCCACACAGGGGCGCATAAAATAAATAATACATTGGCCCAGGCGCTCTTGGCGGTACGTATGGGCAAGAGACGGATAATAGCAGAGACTGGCGCAGGCCAGCATGGGCTTGCCACAGCTACGGTAGCAGCGCTATTTGGTCTCGAATGCCAGATTTATATGGGCGATGAGGATATCAAACGGCAGGCGGTAAATGTCTTCAAGATGAAACTATTAGGAGCAAAAGTAACGCCTGTCCACAGCGGTTCAAAGACCCTGAAGGATGCAATGAATGAGGCCATAAGAGACTGGGTGACGAATGTCAGGACGACATATTACGTCATTGGCTCAGTTGCTGGACCGCATCCATATCCTATGATCGTAAGGGATTTTCAGGCAGTGATTGGGGCGGAGGCCAGACGGCAGATCCTGGCAAAAGAAAGGCGGCTCCCGGATTATGTGGTAGCCTGCGTAGGCGGTGGAAGCAATGCGATGGGGATATTCCATCAATTTTTAAAGGATAGAGTTAAGCTCGTAGGTGTTGAGGCTGCCGGATTGGGATTGAATACGGGTAAGCATGCCGCGACATTATGCAAAGGCTCCATCGGGGTACTACACGGCTCTAAGAGCTATCTATTGCAGGATGAGGATGGCCAGATTAAAATAGCCCACTCGATCTCAGCAGGGCTGGACTATCCCGGTGTCGGGCCGGAACATTCTTATCTTAAAAAGACTGGCAGGGCCCAGTATGTCGCAGTTACAGATAAAGAGGCGCTCAAAGGATTTGACCTATTGACGAAATTCGAAGGTATAATCCCTGCCCTTGAATCGTCACACGCGCTGTATTATGCGGCGAAGTTGGCAAAGAAGATGTCGAAGAATAAAATTATCATCGTCTGCCTCTCCGGCAGAGGCGATAAGGATATCGATATAGTGCGACACGTTCTTTAAAATTTTTGTGGGTCCTACGTCAAGCTAAATGTTCCCCTTTCGGGGTTGGTGTCTCACGGGAACGTGCAATTTTCCCCAGCGTGGAAAATTGCACTCGGAAAAATCGCTCGCTCTCCCCTACCACTTTTA
>JACROW010000124.1 GCA_016214245.1 Candidatus Omnitrophota bacterium
CTATTTTGGCATCTTTATATATAGGGAGAGAAAGAGCTGAACTGGTGCCAATTTGGCACCAGTTCGAAAAGCCCCGATTGGATTGACAAAGGATTTATGAAATGGTATAATTTATATGTTTAACAATGAACGAAATAATTTAAAGAAAAAATATATCATTGTAACGAAACATGCAGCGGAAAGGCTTAAAGAGCGAAATATCAAATTAGAACAGGTTAAAAGAGCTATTTACGAACCCCACATTACGATTCCAGCATGGGCAAAGAAAAAACGAGTTATGAGAGATTTTGGTGATAAATGTCTCGATGTAATTTATAAGGAAACAGAAAATAGTCTAATACTGGTAACGGCTGTTTGGTTAACGAAGAAAGAGAGATTTAAAAATGTTGAAGATCGATAAACAGGCTCTGGCGGCATACATTACGCTTAGAAATGCCAAGGTTCACAAGACAATAGAATTTGGTGAAGAGGTATTCTTGGATCTAGATTCCAATGGAAATCCTATAGGAATAGAGATCGCAGATATTACACGGTCTCAAGAAGTAGGGTTATTTCATAAAATAGCACGAAAATATCACATTCCAGAATTGAACAGATTTCATCCGGAAGCGCTGCGTAAGGTTTTCGCATAACCCCTGTTACGTTACCTAAACGATTGATTTTTATGTTAGTTTATGGTATAATCTAGTAAATGAAAGGAGGGGATTATGAAGACTATAGCGAATGTGGCGATAGCTGTCGGCGTATTGAGTTTAGCATTAGGCATAATCTCCAGATTCACGATAAACCCCATTAACTTTCAGGACCTGATACCGGGAGAAGGATTGGCGGCGCATGCCTTCTTGGAATTTTCCAATACCTGTCTTCTGGCCGCGATTGCCTTAATTCTATTGGGGAGAGAAAAAGCCGCGTAAGGCTCGTGCATACTGCCGGTCCGATAGCCTTCGAGGTCCAAAGCGATATATTTGAAGCCGAGTCCTTTTAGCTTTCTCACAATCCTATCTCTTATGTTTTCATTCAGAAGTCTTTTGAAGTCCGCCTTATAGAATTCGAGCCTTGCGATATCCTTATGGAGCCTTAAGCGCACCTGTTTAAAACCCAAACGTCTCAGGAATGACTCCGCTCTGTCTATTCTATCAAGGTTCTCTTTCGTGATATTATCATAAAAGGGAAATCGCGACGCGAGACACGCGAATGACGGCTTGTCCCACGTAGGAAGCTTCAATGCCTTCGAAAATTTCCTTATCTCACTTTTAGTGATCTTTGCCTCCAATAACGGGCTTCTCACACCAAGTACTCTTGCCGCCTGCATTCCGTACCTTATGTCTTTTAAATCATCTGCATTTGCACCATCTACGACATAGCTCAAGTTATATTTCGCAGCCAAGCCTTTCAGTTTCCCGAATAATTCATCTTTACAATAATAACATCGATTTACAGGGTTGGCTTTGAAATTTTCTATCTTCAGTTCCTCAGTTGAAATCGTGATACGCCTTGCACCTAAATCTTTGGCCAATCTGCATGCATCTTTATATTCAGAAGCGGGATACGTCTCCGACCGCGCGGTGACGGCGAGCACATTGTCTCTGCCTAAAGCCTCAAGCGCTGCCTTCAATAAAAATGTGCTGTCAACGCCCCCAGAATACGCAACGACCACACTCTTCAGGCTCTTCAAAATGTTTTTAAGTTTAACTAGTTTTGAGTTTATTTTATCCATCCCCCGCCCACAACCACATCCTTATCGTAAAACACAACTGCCTGCCCGGGTGTCGGCGCTTCCTGCGGCTCATCAAAATCGACTCTTACTGAACCCGAGTCAATCTTCGTCACGGTCGCATCCGCCTTTTTGTGATTATACCTGATCTTGGCCTTGACTTTTAATGGCCTCTTTATGCCTTCTACTGAAATCCAATTGAGCCGATGCGCGATGAGACTTCTCTTCAAAACATCCTTCTTCGTGCCGACGATAATGCGGTTCTTATCTATATCGATGCCTGTGACATAAAGCGGCTCTTTATATGCAATCCCTAAGCCGCGCCTTTGCCCGATTGTGTAATACGGTATCCCCTTATGGTAACCCACTACGCCGCCATCCCAGTCTACAATCTCCCCTCTTTTTGTCTCAATGCCGGTCTTCTTCTTTATATATTCGGCATAACCCATATCCTGAATGAAACATATGTCCTGGCTTGATATCGTATCATATGTTTTGAGCCTGAATCTTTTTGCCAAAGAGCGGGTTACCTCTTTAGTGAAATCGCCGAGAGGGAATACGGCGTATTTAAGTTGTTCCTGTGACAGGCTGAATAAGAAATACGTTTGATCCTTCAGCCTATCCTTTCCTTCTTTCAACAGAAACCTCTCCTTGCTCGGCTTAATCTTTGCATAATGGCCTGTCGCTATAAAATTCACGTTGAGCAGCCTCGCCTTTTCTAAAAGCATCGCAAATTTTATCTTCTCATTGCATATTATGCATGGGTTTGGCGTGAGGCCTTTGAGATATTCACCGCAAAAATAGTCTATGACCTCTCTTTTGAACTCCTCGCTGAAGTCGTAAACATAATACGGTATCTTCAAATCCTCCGCCACAGCC
>JACROW010000125.1 GCA_016214245.1 Candidatus Omnitrophota bacterium
GACAAAAAGCCTTATTCTATTGTAATCCCGCCTCCCAATATCACCGGCATTCTTCACATGGGCCATGCCCTGAATAACACGATTCAGGATATATTGATCCGTTTTAAGAGGATGCAGGGCCATGAAGCGGAATGGATGCCGGGGACAGACCACGCCGGCATAGCCACGCAGAACGTCGTTGAGAGAAAGCTTTACGAGAAAGGCATAAAGCGCCAAAACCTCGGAAGGGAAAAATTCATTGAAGAGGTCTGGAAATGGAAAGAGGAATACGGCTCCACCATAATCCGGCAGCTTAAGAAATTGGGCTGCTCCTGCGATTGGCAGAGGACTCGTTTCACCATGGATGAGGGGCTCTCGAATGCGGTCCTGGAGGTATTCATAAGGCTTTATGAGAATGACCTTATCTATAAAGGGAATTACATAATAAATTGGTGCCCCAGGTGCCAGACAGCCCTGTCAGATGAGGAGTCTCAGCATAAAGATGTTGAGGGGATGCTCTATTATATAAAATATCCGATAAAGGCCAAAGGGCATATTGTTGTTGCGACGACACGGCCGGAGACGATGCTCGGCGACGTTGCGGTCGCCGTTAATCCCAAGGACAAAAGATATAAGGATCTCAAGGGCAAGGCAGTCATCTTACCTATATTGGAGAGGGAGCTACAAGTCATCTTCGATCCGCTGGTAGATTTGAAATTTGGAACTGGGGTGCTGAAGGTAACCCCTGCCCATGATCCTGTGGATTTCGAATTGGGCCTGAAACATAAATTAGAGCCTATAAATGTTATGAACGGGGATGCTACCATAAATACGAACGGCGGCGACTACGCCGGTATGGACAGGTTCGAAGCGAGGGAGGCGATATTGGAGGACCTGAAGGAACGCGGCCTATTTGTAAAATCAGAACCTCACAGGCACGCCGTGGGCCATTGCTATCGCTGCCACACCATGATCGAACCCCGCCTTTCACCCCAGTGGTTTGTAAAGATGAAACCTTTGGCGAAGCCTGCGATAGAAGCTGTCAAAAAGGGAAAGATAAAATTCTATCCGAAACGCTGGACTAAGGTCTATCTGGATTGGATGAATAATATCCGCGATTGGTGCATCTCCCGCCAGATATGGTGGGGCCATCGCATTCCTGCTTATTACTGCAAAAAATGCCAGGGAAAAGACGTTATCGTCTCAAAAGTTAAACCCGCAAAATGTCCGAATTGCGGATCGACGGAAATCGAGCAGGATCCGGATGTGCTCGATACGTGGTTCTCGTCGTGGCTATGGCCGTTCTCGACGTTCGGCTGGCCGGAAAAGACCAGGGAACTGGAATATTTCTATCCAACCTGCGCCCTAGTGACGGCGCAGGAGATAATATTCTTCTGGGTCGCAAGGATGATAACGGCTGGAATGAAATTCATAGGAGAGGTTCCGTTCAGGCACGTTTATATTCACGGCACAGTGAGGGACATCACCGGGACCAAGATGTCGAAATCCTTGGGCAATATAATCGATCCATTAGATATGATAAAAAAATATGGGACCGATGCCCTGAGGTTCAGCATAATATCGATAACCGCACAGGGTCAGGATGTATTTTTGTCAGAAGGCAGGTTCGAACTCGGAAGGAACTTCGCGAATAAGATCTGGAACGCCTCGAGGTTCATCCTGATGAACTTGAAGAGTGATGATATAAAAGTTGACCTGTGCGTATTCTTTAAGGCTCAGGACCTGTCGCTTCCCGAACGGTGGATATTGTCGAGGTACTACAGCACCTTAAGTTACGTAACGAAATCGCTTGATGAATATAAATTCAACGAGGCCGCAAACGCCGTATACGAATTCTTCTGGCACGAGTTTTGCGACTGGTATGTTGAGATAGCAAAATTATCGATAGAAGAGAAGGCGACCCAGGTCATCCTTTATAAAGTGTTGGAGAAGTCTTTAAGGACGCTCCATCCGTTCATGCCTTTTGTTACGGAAGAGATCTGGCAGAAGCTTCCTCACGAGGGAGATTCGATAATGGTCCAGCCGTGGCCTCATGTGCAAAACGAAATGATCTCCAAAGATGTAGATAAGAAGATGCGATGCCTGATTGAGGCGGTAACTGCGTTCAGAAATATCCGCGCCTTCTGGAACATAGAGCCAAAAAGAGACCTTAGCGCCGTCATAAATGTTCATAAAAAGGGCGACGAGGAATTATTAAGGAATAACGACTCTTTTTTAAAAAGGCTTTCAAGGATCTCCGATCTTAAGATAGGAAAATTTCCGAAACCGAAAAATTCAGCCGCCGAAATATTAAACGATCTGGAGTTGTATGTGCCCCTTAAAGGTATAATAGATTTCGAGAAGGAGCGAAGCCGCCTCAAAAAGGAATCGGAAAAGATTGAAAGCGAAATAACGGGCATGGCCAGGCGATTGAAGGACAAAAACTTCCTGTCTAAGGCCCCTAAAGAGGTCGTCGATAAACAGAAAGAGCGCAAGGCTGAATTGGTAGCCCAGTTAAAGAAGCTAAAAGATAATTTAGATGAAAACAGCGCTAATCCATGATTGGCTCGTCAATAGAAGAGGCGCGGAATATATCTTGGAGACTCTCTGCGAAGTCTTTCCCGAAGCCGATATATTCACTTTAATATACGATCCGGAGAAGGCCCCCGAGACATTCAAGAATCGGGCCATAAAGACCTCCTTCATATCGAACCTTCCTTTTGCGAAAGAGCATTTTAGACTCTATCTGCCGTTATTTCCGAAGGCTATAGAGGAATTTGATTTGGCGGCATACGATCTCGTCATAAGCATAAATCACTGTATTGCAAAAGGCGTGAGGATTGGGAAAGGCGCAAGACACATATGTTACTGCCTCACCCCCATGAGGTATGTCTGGGTCTATCAGGATGAATATTTCGGGCGCTTTAGAGCCATCCTCTCGCCTTTAATAAATTATCTGAAACGTTGGGACCGTGGCAGGGCGGATGCGGTCGACATATTTTTAGCGATCTCCAATCACATAAAAAAGAGGATAAGGCGATGCTACGACAAGGATTCCGCAGTGATATTTCCGCCGGTCGATATGAATTATTTCCTGAACGGTTCTTCCTCAAGAAGGGAAGATTTTTATCTCATCGTCTCCGAACTCGTTCCGTATAAAAGGACGAATCTGGCTGTGGAGGCGTTCAATGAACTCGGCCTGAGGCTTATTATTATAGGCGACGGTCCATGTAAAAAACATCTGGTAAGGATGGCAAAAGAGAATATAACATTTTTGGATTGGCAGCCTAAAGATAAGCTAAAGGCGTATTATTCAAAGGCAAAGGCGCTCCTTTATCCGCAGAAGGAGGATTTCGGGCTCGTGGCAGTTGAGGCGCAGGCTGCAGGATGCCCTGTGATAGCGTATAGGAAAGGCGGCGCATTGGATACTGTCATAGAAAATAAGACGGGGGTATTTTTCAATCACAGGACAAAAGAGTCGCTTATCGATGCGGTCAGAAGATTTGACGCGATGCAGTTTGCGCATGGCGATATAATAGAAAACGCAAAGAGATTTGATAAAGTGGTCTTCAAACGAGAGTTCAAGGAACTTGTAGATGCAGTTAGATAAAGAAAGAGTAATTCCGATAATCAAGTCGGCGCTCAAGGAGGATATCGGCAAGGCCGATTTAACGACAGGCGCACTCATCGATAAATTTACCACCTCAAGTGCAACCGTAATAACGAAAGAGGACTGCGTTGTCTGCGGCCTTCAGGTTGCGGAATGGACAATGGCGCAGGTCGACTACAGCGTGAGGTTCAAACCAAATTGTAAAGACGGCAGCCTTATAGGGAGCAGTAAAGATATCGTATTTTTAGATGGTCATGCGAATGCGATTCTTAGGGCGGAGCGGACGATGCTCAATTTTCTGACATTTTTAAGCGGGATCGCGACTAAGACAAGGCAATTTGTAGATAAGGCGAAGCCTTACGGCGTCAAGATCATGGATACGCGCAAGACCATGCCTCTCCTGCGGTATTTAGAAAAGTATGCAGTCTTCACAGGCGGCGGAACTAACCACAGGATGGGCCTTTATGATCAGGTCCTGATAAAAGACAATCATATAAAAGCGTATAGAGAAAAAGATGGGTTAAAAGCGCTGGTAGAAGCGGCCAGAAAAAAGAATGCCAAAGGCACCATTATCGAGATCGAAGTAACTAATATTGAAGAATTCAATGAGGCCTTGGCAGGGAAGCCCGACATAATCATGCTTGACAATATGAGCCCGAGAGAGGTTGGGTCTTGCGTTGAGATACGAAGGCTGTCGAAAATAAAACCGCTCCTCGAGGTATCCGGCGGCATCGACTTAGAGAACGTGGAGGAATATGCGAAGACGAAGGTCGATGTGATATCTGTCGGCTCGCTCACCAACTCGGTCAAGGCGGTCGACATGTCGCTCGAGATAGTCTAAAGATGACGAAGTTCAAGCTCGTAAGCAATTTCAAGCCCGATGGCGATCAGCCCCAAGCGATCCGCGAGTTGACAGAGGTGCTTAAAAAAGGTGAAAGGTTCACCACCCTCTTGGGGGTGACGGGATCAGGCAAGACCTTCGCAATAGCGAACGTGATCGCCAACATAGGAAAACCGGCCTTGGTCATATCCCATAATAAAACCCTTGCGGCGCAGCTCTACAGCGAATTTAAAGAATTCTTTCCTGAAAATGCCGTAGAATATTTCGTGAGCTATTACGATTATTATCAACCAGAGGCGTATATTCCGCAAAGAGATATCTATATAGAGAAGGACGCCTCCATCAACGAGGACATAGA
>JACROW010000119.1 GCA_016214245.1 Candidatus Omnitrophota bacterium
AAAACACGCTTATATTCTTAACGGCGGGCTTTTATGGTGCGGTAAATGCAATGCTCAAATGGAAGGGACCTGCGGGACCGGTAAACGGGGCAGTAAATATTTCTATTACCTCTGCAAAAATAAAGACTGCCGGTTTAAGCTCCCGGCTGATGAGATAGAACGCGTCATCATTGAGCGCATTAAATACCTGTCATCAGACTCCGCTCTTATGGAAAAACTCATAGCTCATACCAATGACAAGCTAATGAAAGAACTGCCTCAGCTTAAACACAGAAAAACCCATCTTCAAAAAGAACTCACCGAAGTCAAGGCCTTTGCTGATGGGATAATGAATAAATGGACTGCCGTGGCCACGGATGAGAGCAGTATCTTCTTAAATGAGAAACTGAATGAGCTTGGCCAGCGCAGGAAAGAAATAGAAACCGGCATTGCCTCGCTTGAGACTATGATCAAGGAAATCGAGCGGGAATCAATCAATAAAGAGCTGATAATGCTGGCTCTTAACCGCTTTACCGACCTTTTTGACAAGATAAAGCCTTACCGGCAGAAGGATATGGTAAGGCTTGTCCTCCAGAAAGCCACCTTAAGCCCCACCAAAATACAAATAGCCCTGTATGGCAGACAACCCGACACAGGGCTACTTGAACTATGTAAATCTGACAACGAAGAAATCCGCTGTCAGACGTCTAACTGGCTCCCCCGAGAGGACTCGAACCTCTGACAGCGTGGTTACGATCTGACTCTGATTACTCAGAGAGTCGGACTATCTCTTCATCCACATGGGATGGCGGGTGTATAGTCTCTGCACTTAGGCCTTCCAGGGCCCTAGCTCAGGATTGCCGCCGTCTCTACGGTACGGTTTCCCTGACTTAGCCCGCTTTTCACTCTGGCGTTGCCGCCTGAGGCTGCTAACTTAGGCGCTTCGCGCCTCGTGCACAGCCACGTGCTCTACCAACTGAGCTACAGGGGAGCGACGACATCAAAGATCAATGAGAAGTGTATCATAAAATTAATCATTTTTCAAATCCTTTGATTTGTTAATTTTTTCGCTTGGGATTTTTTATATTGTCTTACAGATGCTTATCTGTTAATATAATTTTATGCGCGCCGCAGTCTATTATTCAAATAATGACATACGGATCGAAGAGAGGCCGAAGCCGGCAATCGGAGAGGGAGAGCTTTTGGTGCAGGTTGAGGCGAGCGGTATTTGCGGGACCGATTGTCTTGAATGGTACAGGATCGATAGAGTGCCGTTAGTATTGGGGCACGAGATAGCCGGAGTCATTGTCGAGGCCGGTAAGGGAGTAAAAAAATATAAAGCCGGAGACAGGGTATCGGCATCGCATCATGTCCCTTGCGGAGAGTGCAGGTTCTGCCTTGCCGGTCACGAGACGGTCTGCGACACATTAAGAAAGACAAATTTCGATCCGGGCGGATTCGCCGAATTCATACGGATCCCGGAGATAAACGTCGAGAAGGGCGGGGTCTATCCTCTTCCAAAAGACGTTTCGTTTGAAGAGGCGACTTTTTTAGAGCCTTTGGCCTGCGTCGTTCGGGGGCAGAGGCTCGCCGGGTTAAAGAAAGGGATGAGCGTCCTCGTCGTCGGCAGTGGAATATCAGGACTACTCCACATACAACTTGCAAAAGTTAATGGAGCAAAAAAGGTCGTCGCTATAGATGTCGCGGAATATAGGCTGAACGCAGCGCAGAGATTCGGCGCAGATCACGCCCTCTATGCCAAAGATTATAACGCCAACAGGCTTAGGGAGATAAATGACGGATTTTTGGCGGATCTCGTAATTCTCTCGACCGGCGCAAAACCCGCATATGAGGAGGCGCTGAAATCCGTTGAGCACGGCGGGACGGCCCTCTTTTTCGCCGCCACCGACAAAGGCGTCACCATCCCTATTTCCATAAACGACCTCTTCTGGCGGAATGAGGTCACCCTTATGAGCTCTTACGCGGGAAGCCCCGAGGATCATATCGAGGCGCTCACAAAAATTGCCTCGAAAAAAATCAATGTTCGTGATATGATAACCCATCGGTTAGGGTTGGCTGAAACAAGCGCCGGATTCTCGCTCGTCAGCGAGGCCCGGGATTCAATCAAAGTAATTATAGAACCACAGAGATAGACATGGCAACACCTCTTGAAAAATGGGTGGATGAGCAGGCACGGCTGACCAAGCCGAAGAAGATCTGGTGGTGCGACGGCTCAGAGGAAGAGGCGCACCGGCTTATAGAGATCGGGATAAAGGAAGAGCGGATAGCGGGCCGCCCGATATTCTACGAACTCAATCATAGGACATTTCCGAATTCATATCTCCACCGGAGCCACCCGACGGACGTCGCCCGCACCGAGCACCTGACCTATATCTGCCATCCGGATAAAGAGACGGCGGGACCGAACAACAATTGGATGGCGCCGAAAGAGGCGAAACGCATCCTCACGAAATTATCCGACGGCTGCATGCGCTCGAGGACGATGTACGTCCTTCCGTATATGATGGGCCATCCTGAATCGCCCTATGCCAAGGCGTGCGTCCAGCTCACCGACAGCTCTTACGTCGCCATAAGCATGAGGATAATGACGCGGATGGGGAAGGATCTTCTCGAGAAGATCAAAGACAGCGATGATTTCGTAAAGGGCCTTCATTCCGTAGGCGATTTAGATCCAAAGAGGCGGTTCATCATCCATTTTCCAGAAGAGAATTTTGTCTGGAGCATAGGCTCAGGATACGGCGGGAATGCCCTCTTGGGCAAGAAGTGTTTCTCTTTAAGAATAGCCTCGTGGCTGGGCCTGAGGGAAGGCTGGCTTGCCGAGCACATGGTCATAATAGGCATCGAAGATCCTAAAGGCAATATAACATATGTCACGGCTGCCCTTCCCAGCGCATGCGGAAAGACGAATCTCGCCATGCTCGAGTCGAGCCTGACCGGCTATAAGGTCTGGACGCTGGGAGATGACATCGCCTGGTTAAACGTCGGCCCTGACGGCCGCCTTTGGGCGATAAATCCGGAGATAGGCTTCTTCGGTGTGGCGCGCGGCACTTCCCCCAAGACGAACCCTAACATGATGAAGGCATTGAAGAAGGAAAAGTTCTATCCGACCTTATTTACCAATACGGCGCTAAATTTAGATACCAATGAGCCGTGGTGGGAAGGCATGGACGGGCCTGTGCCGAATAGTATAGTTGACTGGCAGGGCACGCCCTGGGATAGTTCGCAGGGAACACAAGCCGCACATCCCAATTCAAGATTTACAGTCTCTATTTACCATGCCCCTACGCTTTCTTCAGAATTTGATAATCCTAAAGGGGTCCCTATCTCCGCGATACTCTTTGGCGGAAAAAGGATGCATGTTAAACCATTGGTGGTGGAAGGATTCGATTGGCAGAACAGCATATTTTTAGGCTCGAGGATGGGCTCGGAGACGACCGCTGCCGCTACTCATGAAGTCGGCGTGGTGAGAAGGGATCCGATGGCAATGCTCCCATTCTGCGGTTACAATATGGCGGATTATTTCAGGCACTGGCTTAATATAGGCAAGCGGCTCACCAATCCGCCGAAGATATTTTCGGTTAATTGGTTCAGGACAGACGCTCAAGGCAATTATCTATGGCCCGGATTCAGGGAGAATATAAGGGTGCTGAAATGGGTAGTCGACCGCGTCAATAATAGAGTTGACGCGGCCCGGGCACCCATCGGCCTTATACCATATTTAAAAGACCTGGACCTCGAAGGCTTGAATATATCGAGAGAAAATTTAGAGCGGCTTTTTGAGATCGATGTGAAAGAATGGCAGAAAGAGGCCGAAGATATCGAGATATTTTTTAGGTCGTTCGGCGAGCGTATGCCGAAAGAGATTTGGCAGGAACTGAATGAGATGAAAGAGAAACTACGGTGAGGAGGAGACGATGGATTGGGGAATGAAGAATAGAATGTCAAGGCTTATAAGACCAGAGACCGGAAGGGCGGTCTGGCTTGCGATCGACCACGGATATTTTTTGGGCCCACTCTCTAAACTCGAAGATCCAGGGAAGACCGTAAAGCCGCTTCTGGCATACACCGACGCCATTATGCTGACGAGAGGTGTTTTAAGAAATTGCATCAGTGCAGATTTAAAAGTGCCCATAATATTACGCGTCTCCGGCGGAAACTCTATTGTCGGACCGGCTC
Source organism: Candidatus Omnitrophota bacterium (assembly GCA_016214245.1). Lineage (GTDB taxonomy): Bacteria > Omnitrophota > Gorgyraeia > 2-01-FULL-45-10 > 2-01-FULL-45-10 > JACROW01. Next base: position 4,177 of record JACROW010000119.1, read on the forward strand.
TTTCAGACGAGGGGATTCAGACATGTATGGAAGAGGCGATACGCCTCAATGCCTCAGCAGTGGCGTTCTCCATATACGTCGGGACAAAACATGAGCACAATACGCTCATGGCGCTCGGCGAGCTCGTGAATGAAGGCCAGAGATACGGCATCCCTGTCCTTGCAGTTACCGCCGTAGGAAAAGAGCTGGAAAAGAGGGATGCGCGGTATCTTGCACTCTCCTGCCGCATAGCCGCAGAACTCGGCGCGCAGGCTGTAAAGACGTACTACTGTGAAGATTTTAAAGAAGTGGTCAAGGGCTGTCCTGTCCCGCTTGTAATAGCGGGCGGGCCAAAGTTAAAGACCAAACTCGATGCATTGCATCTCGCCTACGATGCCATAAGTGAAGGCGCCGCCGGCCTTGATATGGGAAGGAACATCTGGCAATCCGATAACGCGGTAGGCATGATAAAGGCGATAAAAAGAATAGTTCATGATAATGCCTCTATCAAGGAAGCCGCTAAATTATTGAAGATTTGAAATTTTTTTTATTGCTTTTTTTAGATATAAAAGATATAATATTCAGCAAAAATGAAGGAGGGGAGATGAATAGAAGCGCGACATTGCTGGTTTT
>JACROW010000128.1 GCA_016214245.1 Candidatus Omnitrophota bacterium
GTGTCATTGTTCAACCCACAACCAGATCGCCGGGATACTGAGGAAAGTCGCCAAGAGCGGCGATGCGGTATTGATAAAAGGCTCCCGCGCCATGAGAATGGAAGAAGTATTAAAAGCCTTAAGCCGTAAGCTATAGGCGGAGAAGCTATGTTCTATTATCTGTTTTATCCATTGAAGGATATCTGGTTCGGCTTCAATGTGTTCAGATACATAACCTTTCGTGCAGCGATGGCAAGCCTTACCGCATTTACTCTCTCGCTCATATTCGCACCCTTCGTTATATCATGGCTTAAAAACTTAAGTTTTGGGCAGAATATAAGGCGGGAATACGTTGAGCCGCTTTATAATTTACATAAGCATAAAGAGGGAACGCCCACGATGGGAGGAATACTGATCGTCTTTTCCATAGCCCTCTCAACTATTCTTTGGGCCGATATCCTGAATAAATATATATTGTTTACCTTATGCGCTTTTCTATGGCTTGCCCTGGTTGGTTTCATAGATGATTATATCAAGGTGGTGAAGAAGAGGAATTTGGGCCTTAGGCCCAACAGGAAGTTCGCATTACAGATGCTCTTAGGATTTACGATTGCCATTTTCATAATCTTTTATACGCCGATCGGGACGACGCTGACGATTCCATTTTTTAAACATTGCATATTGAATCTCGGCCCATTCTACGTCTTATTTGCAATCATTGTATTAGTGGGTTCAAGCAACGCCGTCAATCTGACTGACGGGCTTGACGGACTGGCCACAGGTTGTACGATAATAGCCGCGCTCACATACTCGGTACTGAGCTATATGGCGGGGCATTTTAAATTCAGCGGCTATCTGAACATATTCTATTTACAGGGCGCGGGGGAGCTCTCGATCTTCTGCGCTTCAATGGTTGGTGCTGGGCTGGGGTTCCTGTGGTTCAATTCCTATCCTGCAAACGTATTTATGGGCGATACGGGCGCACTCGCCTTGGGCGGCGGAATCGGCGTTGTGGCCCTTTTTATAAAGAAAGAGCTTTTACTCTTTTTCGTAGGCGGCATATTCATCATCGAGGCAATCTCGGTGATGCTGCAGGTCCTGTGGTTCAAATTAACAAAGAAGAGATTATTTTTGATGTCACCGTTACATCACCATTTTCAGCTTCTGGGTTGGCCCGAGTCTAAGATAACCGTGAGGTTTTGGATCGTAGCAATAGTCCTTGCCCTTTTGAGTTTATCGACATTGAAGCTGCAATAAAATTTCCCTTCGCTTACGAGTGGGAAATTCCGAATGAGCTCGGGGAATTTCATATGCTTACAGAACGCCATAGCATATGGAACTTCTCTAAGTTAAGAGTCTGGCATATGCGAAGTTTCTCTAAGCGTAAAGTCGGGTATATGCGAAATTTTATGGACTTGAAAAATAAGAAGGTTACAGTAGTGGGACTTGGGAATAGCGGACTTAACGCTGCTATTCTACTAGATGATATGGGTGCTGATGTTAGGGTTACTGATTCCAGAGACAACACGGATATACGGAATAACGTGAATGTCTTAAAAGATATGGAGAACAAGATTGAAATTGGAGGCCACACAAGGGATTTTATAAAGGGTAGTGAGCTGGTTATCTTGAGCCCCGGCGTTGAAGATTCTTCGCCTGCTGTGAGATGGGCGACTGAGCTAAAGGTTCCAATGATAAGCGAATTGGAGCTCGGCTTTAGGTTTTGTAAAGGCAGGATAATCGCGATAACAGGGACCAATGGCAAGAGCACAGTCACAACGCTCATTGGAGAGGTTCTAAAAAAGGCCGGAATGGATACCGTCGTATGCGGCAATATCGGAAACTCTCTCTGCGGGGAGATACGGCGTATAAGCGGCAGGACCTTCATCGTCCTGGAGGCCAGCTCTTTTCAGCTTGAACGGACAGTAGAATTTAAACCGCATATTGCCGCGATCTTAAATATCGCAGATGACCATCTCGATAGATATAAAAATAAAGAGGATTATTTCAATGAAAAATTAAAGATATTCCGCAATCAAGATGAAGGGGATGTATTGATATTGAACTATGATGCTAAAAATTTAAGGCCCTTGAAGGATAAGGCGCGTTCCAGAACGCTGTTCTACAGTAAACATGATAAAGTCGCCGGCGCTTATGTGAGAGATGGTGAAATCATATGCTCACTCGACGGAGAGGGACATAGGCTCTGTTCTATAAATGACATAAGGTATTTAAAAGGGGCGCATAACCTCGAGAATGTTTTAGTATCAAGCCTTGTCAGCGCTTTAGTAGGTGTAGATGCCAAATTCATAAGAGATACTATAAGGAATTTTAAAGGACTGCCGCATCGGTTTGAGACAATCGGTATCTTGGGTGATATCGAATTCGTCGATGATTCGAAGGGCACGACGGTTGATTCTACATATAGGGCGCTCGAATCCTGCGAGGTACCAGTGATATTGATAGCAGGCGGCAGGGATAAGAATAGTGATTACACTGTAATAAAAGATTTAATAAGGGAAAAAGTGAGGTTCCTTATACTGATAGGCGAGGCCAGGGAAAGGATAAAGAAGGCATTAGGAGACGCCGTAGACACATGCTATGCCGCTACCATGTCTGAGGCGGTGGAGATCTCCTGTCGGCTTGCGAAAGGCAGGACCCTGGTCCTTCTCTCGCCCATGTGTCCGAGCTTTGATATGTTCAAAGATGATATATTCGGCAAGCGCGATCTATGCTGCGGAGAAGATGGGGGATAATTTCTATTTTCTAAAGAGGCACCTGGTATATCTTGTGATAGGTTTAGCGATGATGTTTTATATAATGGAAATGCGCATAGATACCTTAAAGAAGTGCTCAAAGCCGGTGGTTATAATCTCTATAATAATGCTCATACTGGTCCTTATACCGCATGTCGGCAGAGAGACTGCCGGCGCGAGGAGATGGTTCAGATTAGGATTCGTTAATTTCCAGCCCTCAGAATTTGCGAAGATAGCCGTTATTTTTTATACAGCCGATGTGATGTCCCGTAAACGGGGCATAGCAAAAAGTTTTTTATATGGGTACCTTCCGCCTATTATAGTATTGGGGCTCGTCGTAGGCCTTATCTTATTAGAACCGGACCTTGGAACGGCGATGGCGATTGCAGCAATAGCCTTCATATTGTTATTCGCATCTGGCGTAAGGATAACTCACATATTATATTCTATCTTGGCAAGCCTGCCTGTTCTCTATCTTCTTTTATTCAGCGTGCCATATAGGAGAAAGCGCATGCTCGTCTTTTTACACCCATGGGCTGATAAACGCGGGACAGGCTTTCAGATCATTCAGTCTTTTGTGGCCCTTGGTTCAGGGGGGCTTCTCGGAGTTGGATTGGGCCAGTCTAAACAGAAACTGTTTTACCTGCCCGCATCGCACACAGATTTCATATTTTCCATAATAGGCGAGGAGCTGGGGTTTGCGGGGGCATCCGCGGTAGTCATTCTATTTATTCTCTTCGTATGGCAGGGGATGAAGGTTGTGTTCAAATCCGAAGGCAGATTCGAAAGGCTTTTGAGCCTTGGGATAGTGTCGCTTATAGCACTCGAGGCTATAATAAATATAGGAGTGACTGTCGGCGCCCTCCCGACGAAGGGCCTGCCGCTGCCATTCATAAGTTATGGCGGAAGCGCTCTCATATTCCATCTGGCGGCTATCGGATTACTTTTAAATGTCGCTAAAATCTGTGAGGTATATCGGTGAGGATATTGATTGCCGCCGGCGGTTCGGGCGGCCATATATTTCCAGCCATCGCACTTGCCACGCGATTATCAGAAGGCGGGGGAGATGTCATGGATATCAAGTTTATCGGCAGCAATAAGGCCCTCGACAGAAGGATATTTGAAAAAGAGGGCGTCAAATTTTCGCTATTATCTATGAATAGACTGCCTTACCGGATAACCTTCGGCCTCGTCATATTTTTTATAAAACTCGTCTTCGATATCCTAAAATCTTTTTTTATCGTTCTTTCATATAGACCCGATGTTGTGGTGGGGTTCGGAGGTTATGTAAGCGTGCCTGTCATATTCTCCTCTTATATATTAGGCCTACCGGTGGTAGTGCATGAGCAGAATGTTGTGCCAGGCAGGGCGAACAGGCTATTATTCAAGATGGCGGACATGATAGCGATAAGCTTTAAAGAAACTGTTAAATATATCGGCTCCGATAAAAGAAAGGTTTTATTTACCGGAAACCCCATACGGCCTGTAGCGCTTAAAGATACCAAAGAAGAGGCAAGATTGAGGCTTGGCCTCGATAAGGCGAAGTTCACGATACTCGTTATAGGAGGAAGCCAGGGCGCGCACGCCCTAAATGAAACCTTCATAAAGGCTCTGCATGGAATTAATGAGAAGACAAAGGAGTTTTTGCAGGTAATACATATAACAGGAACCAAGGATTACGAATGGGCGCTAAAGAAGTATGAGGCCTTGGGCCTGGGATATCGCGTCCACTCCTTTATAGACAGGATAGAAGAGGCGTATAGCGCCTCGGATTTGATTGTGACAAGGTCCGGAGCATCAGCGATATTCGAGATAGCCTTTTTTGGAAGGCCGATGATATTGGTTCCGTATCCGTTCGCCATGAGCCATCAGCTTGAAAACGCCAGGGTCTTTTCTCAAAATGGTGCCGCGATCGAAATAGACGAAAGCGATCTATCGGCGGCATCTTTTAAAGATAATATATTAAATTTGGTAAATGATACGGCAAGGCTGAATAAGATGGCTGAATCTGCACATCGTCTGAGTGTAGCCGGGGCATCTCGTAATCTTAGAGAGCTGGTCTTGAACTTGGCGGGAAAGAGATGAGATGTTATTAGACAAAAGAGGAGTCCACTTCATAGGCATTGGCGGGATAGGGATGAGCGGTATAGCTATTGTATTACTGGAGATGGGCTATCACGTATCCGGCTCAGACCTGGAATCGAATGATCTCACCGAAAAGATAAAGAGAATGGGGGGCGAGGTCTTTAAGGGCCATGCCCCTTTGAATATTCCGAAAGATGTCGAGCTCGTAGTCTACTCATCCTCTATCTCTAAAGATAATCCGGAACTCGTGATAGCCAAGAGTAGATCGATCACCGTCGTCCACAGGGCCGCACTCCTTGCAGAATTATTGAATAGAAAAAAGGGCATAGCCGTGACCGGGACGCACGGAAAGACCACCACTACATCTTTAATCTCAGTCATGTTGGAAAATTGTAACCTTGATCCGACTGTGATAATAGGGGGCGAAGTGGATAGGTTCAGAGGAAATGCAAAGCTTGGCAGGGGAAAGTACGTCGTTGCAGAGGCCGATGAGAGCGACAGCTCATTTCTTCGCTTCAGACCTTCGTATTCAGTAATAACAAATATCGAGATGGAACATGTAGACCATTTTAAGACATTGAAAGCTGTCCGGAC
>JACROW010000130.1 GCA_016214245.1 Candidatus Omnitrophota bacterium
GGCATGTCGCCGATGAGAAATGCGTATCGCGTGCCGCGCCTGACAGCCTTAGAATGGTGGATCATCTCATCCATCGTGACAGGAACAGTCGATTCATATCCCAATACGACCATGCCGAGAGAATCGCCGACCAAGATGGAATCTATGCCTGCCTCGTCAACAAGCCGCGCCACCGGATAGTCATATGCTGTAAGCATCGTGATCTTCTTGCCCTCGCGCTTCTTATTCTGTAAATCCGTGATCGTTACCTTTTTCCGCTCCATAGATATCACCTCTTCCTGTATGCGTCGAGAAACGAATCGCAATATATGTGCCTATTTAAGATCAGTTCAGCGCTTATCAGCGCATCCATCAATTCCTTGTCTAATGGATCGAGTATCGCCGCTGAGAGGCCGTCCGCTACGGCCATCACCAGGAAAGTCCTGTTGACGAGGCTCCGGAATTTCGTCCCCTGGGAGACATTTGAAAGGCCTATGATCGTATTTGGCGGAGGGTCGCTTATGAGCCTGAATTCCCTGATAGCTTCTAATACCTCAAGCCCCTGTGTCTGCGCGACATTGACCGGAAGAACTATCGGGTCTAAAAATATATCATTCGCGTTCAATCCGTGATCCATCGCCTTCGCAATTATCTTGGCCGCCAGCTCTACGCGCTTGTCTCTTGAATTGGGGACGCCGGATTTGTCCATGGTCAGGCCTATCACTTGTGTATTATATTTTTTTGCAAGATTGAATATCACATCCATCCTGTCGTCATCGGCGCTAGTGGAATTTATCACAGCGCGCTTCTTTACGAGCTTCAGGCCCTCTTCTATAGCATCGGGCTTTGTTGAATCAAGACAAAGTGAGGCATCTGATGCATCCTGTATCGTCTCGACCAGCCACTTCATATCATCTTTCGGATTCTTCGAATATGGCCCCGTATTGACATCGAGGATCTTCGCGCCGGCTTTGACCTGGTCCTGCGCCAGATGCTGAATGACGTCTTTTTCTCTTTTCGTGATGGCCTTACCGACATCCTTATACATCCCGTTTATCAGTTCCCCTATTATGATCACGCCTTACCTCACTTTTTCATCAACGTACTTAAGAATTTCGCAACCTCCGTTGCGGCTTTTGGATGACGCATCACAAGTATGTCCGCACCCGAATGGAGCATCGTTGTCGCAGTCGCTATCTCCCACTTAACACCAAGCGATGGAGATTCCTTCGCCTCTTTTACGCGCCATACCTCCTCGCCTATAAACAATATGAACGGCATGGCAAGCATCCTGTCGCCGGAGAATGCGGCGAGCCGAGCGCGTTCCATTATAGAATATACGTATTCAAGCCCATAACCAAGGGAGGCGGTAGTGGGATGCATCACAATCCTTTTTGGGTCGAGGCCCATATCGCTTATAAGGATATTGACCTGTTTGGCGATGTTGACATCAACAGGCGATTCTGCGATTATGGAATGGCCGTCAGCAAGGCAGCTGGCTGTAAGTGTCTTATAACTATTTTGAGTCGCCACCCCGAACAGGCACCGCTCATTCTTCGCGACCTGGCTTGCTTTGGCTAAGAGGTCGTTATCCTTCTCAGCGTCACCGCATCCTGTAATAATCAACGGGACATTGACCTCTTTGAGTAATGATTTTAAAAAGGCCACCGCGTCGTTGACCGGCCTTGCGCCCCAGTCCGGATGGACGCTCATCAATCTGACGCACAGAATCTTCGACCCGAATTCTGATACACATCTTTTCGCCCATTTTATCGGGTCATTAAATGAGTCCCCAAACTCATCTTTAAGGCCATCCGGCCAATCCTGCGGCGGACAGTCGAGTATCTCGAGTCCTACGACAGGCGGGTTTGGCGTATCCCCTTCCTCAAACATGAAGGGGAAGGCGGACTGGCCGCCTACTTTTATTATATTCGATCTTGTGCCGCCGCTTTCAGCGGTCGCGCCGAGTTCAACTGTATATACGCTGCCGGAATACTTCTCGTAAGCAATCTCTATAGCCATGAACTACCCCAGAATTTTTTTCATTATATCAGCCATCGCAGTTTTTACGTTGCCGCTCTTGAGCTTCGATATGGGCATGTTTTCCAGACTGAGACCGATGAGCTCCTCGTCATAAGGGATGGTGCCAGCCAATGGTATGCCGGAGGCATCTATCTCGTTCTTTAACGAGTTAAGAGAACTGGTTATTTTATTCACTATTAAAAAAGATCTGCCTACTTTTATATCCATTTCTTTCGCGAGGCTCGCTATCCTGGCTGCTGACCTTATGCCCATTATGCTGTAGTCGCTCACCAGGAGCAATCTGTCTATAACGCGTTCGGTCCTGCGCGATATGTGCTCCATCCCAGCCGCGTTGTCAACCACTAAAAAAGAGTAGTTCTTGGTGACGTCGTTCAGGACATTACGCAGGACGCTGTTCATATAGCAATAGCAGCCGGGGCCTTCGGGCCTGCCCATCGACAATAGGTCAAAATTATCCGCCTCCGCAATAGATTCCTGGACCCTCATACCGATGAACCTGTCCTTGGACATGCCTGCCGGGACGGCGTCCTTCATCTTTGAAGTCTCGTCAACCACGCCGACCATCGTCGCGCCTATCTTTAGACCTAACATATCTGCCAGTGTGGAATTCGGATCGGCATCCACTGCTAAAAGACTTCCGAGCCTGTTTGCTGCTATGTAATCGACGATAAGGCTCGCTACGGTAGTCTTCCCTGTTCCACCTTTTCCGTTTACAGCTATTATAGTCCCCATACCCTCTTCACACCTTCACTGAGGCGAACCTGCTGAGATCTGTATGCGGGAAGAAGAGTGCCTGTATATACTCATCCATGTATCCAGGCTCGACGCTCAGCTCCAGGTATGCCATCCTCCTCGCTATCTCTTCGGCCTTATGAAAGGCCTCGTATGAAAGCAGGGCCTCTCTGGCGCCTATGAGCGAGCTATTTCCTATA
>JACROW010000131.1 GCA_016214245.1 Candidatus Omnitrophota bacterium
GATAGATGAATTTTATAAAATGTCCGGCTGCCCGGTCGTATTGAACACGTCTTTCAATCTTCGCGGGGAGCCTTTGGTGATGACGCCGCACGACGCCTATTTATGTTTTATGCGCAGCGGCCTGGATTATCTTGTAATGGGAAATTTTGTCCTTGATAAATCTCGTATGCGACCATTAAAAGAAACTGTTGACTGGCGGGCGTATTTCGAGTTAGACTAGATTATAGTTATAACTAATAAGGAGTAAAGGTTATGAAATTTATGTCAAATTTCTTCAATAAACTTTCAATATTTAAAGAACTGTGGGATTTTATGAAGGCGAGGAAGCGCTGGTGGCTTTTACCCATCGTCGTTATGCTTGTACTACTAGGCCTTCTCATCATCTTCACTGAAGGAAGCGCCCTCGCGCCCTTCATCTATACGCTTTTCTAAAATATGAATATTGCAGTTCTATGTTCAGGAAGCGGCACGAACCTGCAGGCTATCATAGATAGCGTGAGGAACGGTTACATACCCGCCAAGATAGCGCTTGTCGTGAGCGATGAAGGAAGAGCCTACGCGCTCGAGCGCGCCAGCAATGCCGGTATAGAGACGCTCATTTTAAACGCGAAGGATTTTAAGTCGCGCGAAGATTTTGACAAAGAGATTGTAAAGAATTTAAAGAAGAGGAATGTCGAGCTTGTAGTCTTGGCCGGCTTCATGAGGCTCATGAGCCCGTATTTTGTCAAGGTTTATAAGAATAGAATTATGAATATCCATCCGGCGCTCCTTCCCGCGTTTAAAGGCACACACGGCATTAAGGACGCGTTGGATTACGGCGTCAAAGTCACCGGGCCGACTGTCCATTTCGTCGATGAGAAATTGGACCACGGCCCGATCATTTTACAGAAAGCCATTGAAGTGAAAGATGACGATACAGAGGAGACACTTTTAGAACGCGTCCACAAAGAAGAGCATGTAATTTATCCTGAGGCGATAAAATTGTTTGTTGAAAGAAGGCTGGAAATAGAAGGAAGAAGGGTTAGGATCGTATGAAGACGAGTATTAAAGATGTAAAGGCCCGCGAGATTTTAGATTCCAGAGGCAATCCGACAATCGAGGTCGACGTTATATTAGATGACAGCTCCTTTGGAAGGGCCGCCGTGCCGAGCGGCGCATCTACAGGCGAACACGAGGCTGTAGAATTGCGCGACGGCGATAAGTCCCGTTATCTCGGCAAAGGCGTATTGAAAGCTGTCGGGAACGTGAATAACGAGATACGAAAGGCCGTAAAGGGGAAAGACGCCTTAAAACAGGGCGAGCTGGATCAGTTACTAATAGATCTTGACGGCACAGAAAATAAAGGCCGGCTTGGAGCGAACGCTATCCTCGGAGTTTCTCTTGCTGTAGCAAAGGCGGCCGCACTCTCAAAAGGCATGTCTTTATATGGGTATATAGGCGGCGATAAGGCTAAAGTGCTGCCCATTCCCATGATGAATATATTGAACGGCGGCGTGCACGCAGACAATAATGTGGATTTGCAGGAATTCATGATAATGCCGATAGGCTCAGACTCATTTCGTGAGGGGACGAAGGAGGCTTCGCACCTGATCTAAAGTCTAATGAAGAGGCGGTCGAGGTCATCCTTGCCGCAATAGAAAAGGGAGGATACAAGGCGGGTAAGGATATATTCATCGCCCTCGACCCAGCATCGAGTTCTTTCTATGAGAATGGTAAATATATCTTGGAGGCTGAACCGAAAAAAGAAAATTCTAGTCTGGATATGATAGATTTTTATTCCCGCTGGGTTAAAGAATACCCAATCGTTTCAATAGAAGACGGCCTTAGCGAGGATGATTGGGACGGATGGAAAGGCCTTACGGACAGGCTCGGTAAATCAATTCAACTCGTAGGCGACGACCTCTTCGTTACAAATACGAAAAGATTAAGGAAGGGTATAGAAAAAGGAATAGCAAATTCGATTCTTATCAAGGTCAATCAGATAGGAACGCTTACAGAGACACTCGATGCAATAGATATGGCTAAAAAAGCTAACTTCACTGCAGTCATCTCCCACCGTTCAGGCGAGACCGAGGACACTACCATAGCGCACCTCGCCGTAGCCATGAATACAGGTCAGATAAAGACCGGTTCGGTATGTAGAACCGATCGAATATGTAAGTATAATGAATTAGTCCGCATCGAAGAGGAGCTTGGCAAAAATGCCGTCTATGGCAAAGCGATATGGCGAAGAAAGACCTGACAAAAACATTCATCATAATTGTAATAATCCTCCTTATATTCCTGCCCCCTTTTGCAAAATACCAGAGACTCCGCTATAAGAATAAGAATTTGGAAGATAGGATAAGGGCCTTACAGGAAGAATCTAAAAGATTAGAGGAAGAGAAGAGGAAGCTTGAGAGGGACATAACTTACATCGAGAAGAAGGCCCGCGAGAAGATAGGCGTCGTCCGGAAGGGCGAGATCGTCCTCAAAGAAACCGCGGAGGGCCAAGTCAAAAGGTAATATTAATGTATAATTCATTTGACAATTCAATTGACATATGGTACACTTTATAAGGGGACAGAAAGGAGGCGGGTTAAGATGTATACTATAAAAGAAGATACCACGCTGGTAGGGGTGTCGGAGCTCAGGACAAAAATCGAGCGCATACTGGAAGAAGCAAAGCACCATAAAATTGTGATTGAGAAGAGGAATAAACCTCTGGCAGTCCTGATAGCTATCGACGAATACAACGCCATGGAGGAGCTTTTAGACCGTATTGAGGATTATGAATTAGGCCGGATTGCCAGGGCAAGAGAAAAGAGATCCTCAAAGAAAGACTACATCAGCTTTGAAAAAGCCCTGAGAAAGACTGCCAAATAAATGTGGAATATAGTCATTCACCGGTACGTCTTGAGCGAAGATTTCAAAGGGATAGATCCCCATTCGAGGCGTATAATATTAAAATCTATCCATAAAAAACTCAGCCAAGATCCTGAACGGTACGGAAGCCCGCTATCCGGGGAATATAAGGGCTATTGGAAGCTCCGCGTAGGCGATTTTCGAGTGGTTTATAGAATCGTTAAGGATAAGGTCCTGGTCGTAGTGATTAAGATCGGCATTAGGAGAGATGATAGAATTTATAGAGAACTTATCCATCGTCTAAAAAAGATGTAACAGAGGAGCAAAATTAAAAACTTGACACCGTAGTAAATTTGTTGTAGTATTTAAGTATATACTAAAATAAATAAGAGGCGAAATGAAGTGTAAAAACCGCGTTCATTATAAAGAAATAAGTGCAGTAAAAGGCATTTGTTTTGGTGTTGAAATTGAAGGCAACAGAGATCCAAAGGATTCAGAAAAGTGTAAAAGAAAATATTTTAGACCGAGAAATAACCTCACCCAATCAAAAGGAGATTAAATGGTGCCCCAAGACGTGATTGCTTTTGCCAATAAAAACCCGGCCTGTTTTATGGCCACAATGGATAATGACCAGCCGAGAGTTAGAGGAATGCTTTTATTTTCCTGCGATGAGAAAGGGTTTATATTCTCCACAGGCAAACCTAAAAATATGTATAAGCAGTTAGAAGCTAATCCTAAGATAGAATTATGTTTTTATGCTCCTTCA
>JACROW010000126.1 GCA_016214245.1 Candidatus Omnitrophota bacterium
ATGACAACAGGACTCTTGCCGGTGGTGGGGATACCGCTACCCTTGGTGAGCTATGGCGGCTCTAGCATGATCGCGACATTTATCGCCATCGGGCTTCTCTTGAATGTCGGCATCCGCCGCCTCCGATTCTGAGACGGGAAATAGAAAAATCGTATGAACTTAGATGAGATTTTACTTACGGTGCAGAAGCCGGGGAGGTATATAGGCGGCGAATGGAACTCAGTGAGGAAGGAGTGGACTGACGATCTGGTCAAAATCCTCCTCGCATTCCCCGATGTCTATGAAGTCGGGATGAGCTACCTCGGCCTGAAGATACTATATGGGATCTTGAATAAGTGCAAGGATTGTTTGTGCGAGAGGGTGTTCTCGCCCTGGGTGGATATGGAAGAGGTTTTACGAAAAAACAGGATCGATCTATTCAGTCTGGAATCGAGAAGGCCGATAAGTGAATTCGACATCATCGGCTTCAGCCTCGCTTATGAATTGAGCTATACGAATGTCCTGAATATCCTCGACCTCGGCGGGATTCCGAAAAGGGCTTCTGAGAGAGGCGATGACGACCCTCTGATTATCGCAGGCGGGCCGGCGTGCTCGAACCCGGAGCCAATGGCCGAATTCATAGACCTTTTTGTTGTGGGGGAAGGGGAAGAGGTGATCCTGGAGATTGTGGAAGCCTATAAAAATTCGAAGTTAAAAACTAAAGAATCGCGACGAGGACTGCTGAGAGAGCTTGCTAACATAAAAGGGTGCTATGTACCGTCGCTATATGAGGTCGAATATAACCCAGATAATACAATAAAAAAATTTACGCCTGTCGAAAAAGAGATCGGATCAAAGGTCGAAAAGAGGATCGTGAGTGACTTAGAAAATGCCTTCTACCCAACCGAGCAGATAGTCCCATATATAGAGATCGTTCATGACAGGATAGCTCTGGAGATAATGCGCGGGTGTAAACATATGTGCAGATTTTGCCAGGCAGGCACTATATATAAGCCCAGCCGGGAAAGGTCAAGGAAGAGGGTCTTAAAACTTGCCGAAGAGGCCTATAGAGCAACAGGTTTTGACGAGATATCGCTTCTTTCGTTATCGAGCGCCGACCATTCCCATATCCTAGAGATTATAAAAGATCTGAACGCGATTTTTAAAGACAGGGCAGTCTCTATATCCGTGCCTTCCTTGAGGGTAGAGGATGTTTTAAAGAATTTGCCGAGCCTGATATCCCAGGTTAGAAAAACGGGCCTGACGTTTGCACCGGAGACAGCAAGTGAAACCATAAGAAAAGTTATAAATAAGAAGATCGATATCGAAAAACTATTTGAAGCAGTTTCAGAATCATTCAAAAGAGGATGGCAAAGGGTCAAATTATATTTTATGATGGGGCTGCCCGCGGAAAAGGAGGAGGATCTTCTTGCCATGGCCGAGCTCATAAACAAGATATCGAGTCTAAAAAGGAATATCGACGGTAATTATGCGCAAGTCAGGGCAAGCATAAATGCGTTCGTGCCGAAACCTCATACGCCTTTTCAGTGGTGCGCGACGGAAAACCTTGCTACCTTGACCAGAAAAAGCGCTATATTGAAAGATCATATAAAATCGGCCCCTGCCCGACGGATGATAAAACTGGATTTTCATTCATTTCAGATGAGCCGCCTCGAAGCCGTATTTTCGAGGGGTGACAGAAGGCTCTCCGACTCTTTACATGAAGCCTGGAGATCCGGCGCCAGGTACGATGGGTGGCAGGATTTTTTCAATTATGATTTATGGATGAAGGCGTTTGAAGTGACCGGTATCGATCCTCACTTTTATGCAGAGAGGACCAGGGGTTTTGACGAGATACTGCCGTGGGATTTTATCGATATCGGTATAAATGTGAAATTTCCATTCGCTAGCACATAGGAAATTCCGCATGAGCTCGGGGAATTTCTCTAAGTGTAAAGTCGGGTTTATGCGAAACAGCCAATTTGACAACAGCGAATCTATATAGTATACTTATCATAAAATATTCAACTGATATTCGCCAAAGGAGGCGTCTATGAAGGGATTATTTAAAAAATTATCAATAGTGCCAAAAGGCATGAGATACAAATTGCTTCTTGCCTTCAGTCTGATGTCTATAATACCACTTCTCGTCTTGGCATATCTAGCTTCGATCTACATCTTCCCCCAATTAGAAAATATCATGGATGTGAGCACCGTAGTGATATTATCCATAACTATAGCCATACTCGGTCTAGTCCTGGCGAAGGGCTTCATCGACCCGGTCATAGATATGGCTATCGAGGCGCGGGTCATAGCGAGCGGGGAATACGATAAAAAGATAGCGGTTCGAACGGATGACGAGATCGGGCATTTGGGAGAATCCATAAATATAATGACGCAAAGGATAAGGTCCAACCTGGATGAACTGAAGAGCTACGGCCAAAAGACGAGGGAGATAAATTTAGAGATACACAAGAAGGTATTAGCGTTGTCAAGCCTTCTACAGATAGGCGATATCATCTCAGCCGGTTCGATGGAATTGAATACGCTCCTCGAGCTCGCCATACAAAAGGCCGCAACGATATTCGATACAGGTTTCTGCATATTTTATAGAGAGAAAGATGGAAGCGGAGATCTCTTGCCGGCCTTCTCCTATAATGTGGATAAAGAGAAATTAGGAGATTTGACGATAAGGGCCGGCCAGGGCCTTCTCGGAAGGACCCTGCAGGACTCTTCAACGCTTCTTATAGATGAAGGGAGCAAGAGATCAAATGATATAGAGGTATTCAAAACAACTTATAATGTCAAAAATATGGTGGCCATCCCTCTCTTGTCCGGAAAGAAGATCTTGGGGATGCTCGTGATCGGGACCAGGCTCGATGATCTCAGATACAAAATCGACGACATAGATCTGATAAAGGTATTTGCAAAACAGATGGCCATCGCCATAGAGAATGACCTGTTGATAAAGAAGACCCAGGAGCTGACCATAAAGGATGATTTAACGGACCTTTATAATAAGACCTACATATTCAGCAGGCTGGAAGAAGAGATAAAGAGGGCTATATTTTATCAGAGGCCATGTTCTTTCATCATTTTCAATATAGACACCTTCAGCGCCTTCAGAGAAGCTAACGGTGAACTCGCAGCGGAAGAGGCGCTCAAGAAGATGGCAAAGGTAATAAGGGATAATCTAGACCCGGTAGGAAAGCTGGCCCGCATCGGCGGAGATGAGTTTGCTATGCTCTTGCCCGAGAAGAACAAAAGAGAGACTATGCATATAGCGGAGGAGATAAGGAAGAAGATAGAATCGACAAATTTTTTACGAGAGGCTAAGGCTAGCCTGACAGTGAGCGGTGGGGTCAGCGAAAATCCTATTGACGGAGCGACCAGGGAAGAGCTCTTTAAGAAAGCGCAGGACGCACTCCATCGCGCGAAGGCACTGGGGAAGAACAGGGTCGAGGCATGAAATTTTAAGGAGAAAAATATGGCTCAGGATATAAACAAGCTTTTGAAGTTGATGGTCGAAAAGAAAGCATCGGATCTTCACATAACCGCAGGATCGCCGCTCCAGTTAAGAATAGATGAAAAACTTATGCCTATAGATAAAGATATTCTCTCCCCGACTGAGACCAAGGAGTTATCTTACAGCATGTTGAGCAAGGCCCAGATAGAGAAATTTGAGCACGACTTAGAGCTCGATATGGCATTCGGCGTGCAGTCTTTAGGCCGCTTCAGGGTGAACGTCTTTCAACAGAGGGGCTCCACCTCCTCTTCTATCAGGCTCATCCCTTTTGACATATGGAGTTTTGATCAATGCGGCCTTCCCGTCGATATCGTGACCGACCTTTGCAAAAGGCCGAAGGGGCTGGTCCTGATAACCGGCGCAACTGGAAGCGGAAAGTCCACAAGTTTAGCGTCGATGATAGACTGGATAAACCAGAACAGGCCATGCCATATAATAACTATTGAGGATCCAATCGAATTTGTCCATAAACATAAAAAGGCTATCGTCGAACAACGCGAGGTCTATAGCGACACATATTCATTCGGGGCAGCCCTGAAACACGTCCTGAGGCAGGATCCCGACGTCATATTAATAGGTGAAATGAGGGACCTGGAGACGATAGAATCCGCTCTGATAATCGCCGAGACAGGCCATTTGGTCTTTGCAACCCTGCATACATCAGACTCTGTCCAAACCATAAACAGGGTAATAGACGTCTTTCCAGCCCATCAGCAGCAGCAGATAAGGACACAGCTTTCGTTCGTCCTTGTAGGTGTTCTATCCCAGCAGTTGATCCCCAAGACGGGAGGAAGCGGCAGGGTCCTTGCTACAGAAGTGCTGATAGCAACGCCAGCAGTGCGAAGCCTCGTCAGGGAATCTAAGATTCATCAGGTATATTCGGTCATCCAGACCTCCCAGAAAGAAGGCATGAAGACGATGAACCAGGCACTTTACGAACTTTACCAGAAGAAGCTCATATCTTATGAAGATGCCTTCGCCAGAACTACAGACCCGGAGGATCTGGCAAGGATATTCAAGCGATAGAGGATAAGAATGACGGCGATAAAGAGGATCGTATCCAAACAGCTGGGCGAGCTATTATTGGAAAGGGGCATTATAAATGAGGCCCAGCTGGAGAAGGCGCTGAAGATCCAGAGAGAAAAAGGCGGGCTGATAGGACAGATACTCGTTATGCTGGGATACGCAAAGGAAGAAGAGATCGCCCAGGCCTTAACGGTCCAATACGGTTTTCCATATCTCCCTTTGGAAAATTATGAGATAAACGCCGATGCCATAAAACTCATCCCAGAGAACGTCGCAATACAGTATAATCTTATCGCTATAGACAAGATAGAAGACCTTCTGACCATCGCCATGTCGAATCCGTTGAACGTCCAGGCTGTTGAGGATATAGAATTGCTCACAAAATGCAAGGTCCAGGTATTCGTCAGCACGATGACCGACGTGAATAACGCTATAAAAAAATATTACGGTAAAAAATAAATGCCACCCACGCTGAAAGAGAGACTCACGAAGATACTGATAGACAAAAAACTGATAAAAGAGAGTGATCTCGATAAAGCCGTATCTCTCCAGAAAGAAAAGGGCGGCTCATTAAGCGACATACTGGTGAATCTAGGGCTCATCTCGAAGAATGATCTCCTCGTGGCCTTGAGCCAGGAGCTTGGCATACCGCCGATAAACCTATCCCGCTATAGAATAGATCCGACAGTCATAAAATTAATTCCCAAAAAAACAGCGAAGCATTACAAAATCTTACCGATCTCGAAAGTGAAAGACTCCCTCACGGTCGCCATGGCAGACCCCTTGAATATCTTCGCAATAGATGACATAAAGGCGCTGACAGGCTTTAAGATCAATCCGGTTATAACTACCGACAAGGATATGAACGACGCCATAGCGCAATATTACGAGGAGAGCGCGTATACGGCCATTGAAAAGATAGTCGAAGATATGAAAGAGTCCGCAGAGATAAAGATGGTGGAGGAGTCAGCCGAAGAGGCCCCGATATCCTCTGACCTGTTAAGGATGACGCAGGAAGCACCCGTTGTCAAGATCACGAATTTGCTCCTGGCTGAAGGGGTGAGCGCGAGGTCGAGCGACATACTCATAGAGCCGCTGGAGCATGAGGTCCGAGTCAGGAACAGAATAGACGGCATATTACATGAGGCAAAACGTATACCCAAATCATTGCATAGCGCGATAGTATCCAGGCTGAAGGTCATGTCCGACCTCAACATTGCAGAGAGGCGCCTGCCGCAAGACGGCCGGTTTAAGATAAGGCTCGCAGGACGAGAGATAGATTTCAGGATCTCTGTCCTCCCGTCGAGCAAAGGCGAAAAGGTCGCCCTGAGGATACTCGACAAATCCCAGGCGATGCTCGACATAGAGAAGCTGGGCTTTGATCAGATATCGCTCGAAGGGATAAGGAAAGACTCGAAAAAGCCACATGGCATGATACTCATATGCGGCCCCACCGGCTGCGGTAAGACTACGACTTTATATTCTATCCCCGAGCTTATAAATTCTCCGGAGAAGAATATCGTTACCGTGGAGGATCCGATCGAGTACATCATCGAGGGGATAAACCAGGTCACTGCCAGGCCTGATATAGGTCTCACCTTCGCAGGCAGTTTGCGGTCAATATTGCGCCAGGATCCTAACGTGATAATGATAGGCGAGATAAGGGATTTAGATACCGTTGATATAGCGATAAAGGCGGCGTTGACGGGGCATCTGGTCTTGAGCACGCTCCACACGACAACCGCTACCGGCTCCATCACGAGGCTTGTGAATATGGGCGTTGAACCGTTTTTGATCACGTCGTCTTTGATATTGGTCGGCGCCCAGAGGCTCGTACGTAAGATCTGCCATGCGTGCAAAGAATCCTATACGCTGAACGAGGGTATAGCCGAAAAATTGAAGATAAAGGTGAAAAGCGGCAAGGCTGTATTCTATCGCGGAAAAGGGTGTGAGGCCTGCCGCGGAACCGGATATAAAGGGAGGCTGGGCCTCATCGAGATTTTATCGTTAAGGCCCAAGATAAAGGCCCTTATACTGGAGGGGGCACAGGAACACGAGATACGAGAGACGGCACGGCTAGAAGGCATGAAGACTTTGAGGGAAAACGGGATTCAAAATGCCCAGGAGGGCGCGACGACTTTGGATGAAGTGCTGCGCGTTACAGTCGGCGACCAGGACATAGAGGCACCTTGACCATGGCTGAATCTTTAAAAGATCAATTGACAGATATCCTTATAAACGGAAAGCTCATTACGAAGAGAGACCTTGATAAGGCTCTCGATATTCAAAAGAAATCCGGCGGAAGCCTTGGCAGGATACTGGTTGAACAGGGTTACATTTCGGAAGAGGCCCTCATGCTGGTTATGAGCCGCCAGCTGAATATGCCTCCGATAAACCTGTCAAAATAT
This sequence comes from Candidatus Omnitrophota bacterium, assembly GCA_016214245.1. Classification (GTDB taxonomy): domain Bacteria; phylum Omnitrophota; class Gorgyraeia; order 2-01-FULL-45-10; family 2-01-FULL-45-10; genus JACROW01. Next base: position 6,940 of record JACROW010000126.1, read on the forward strand.
AAGGTCGATAAGAAACTGACCGAGCTAATCCCAGAAAAGATAGCCAAACATTATAACCTCATACCTATATCCAGTATAGGAAATGTCCTTACGGTTGCGATGGCGGACCCTTTCAACATATTCGCCATAGATGATATAAAGATGCTGACTAAGTATAAGATCGATCCGGTCATCGCGACCGAGAACGATATAAAGGGAGCGATAAATACCTATTATGGCACGCATGGGGAAGAAGTGTCAAAGATCTTAGAAGGGGTTACGCTTTCAGATATAGAGGTCGTGGAAGAAGAAGAGCATATAGATGTGAGCGAGATCACCCAGGAAAGCCAGCAGGCGCCGATCGTTACTATGGTAAGCCTCATCCTGAATGAGGCGATGCAAAAAAGGGCGAGCGACATCCATATCGAACCTTGCGAAAGATCCTTGCGGGTGAGATATAGAATCGATGGAAACCTTCATGATGTCCTGACACTGCCGAAGAAGAATCAGAACGCTGTGTTGGTGCGACTTAAGATAATGTCGAAGCTGGATATCACAGAGACGAGGCTTCCGCAAGACGGCCGATTCAAAATAAACTTTCAGGGGAAAGAGATAGATTTCAGGGTATCGGCCCTGCCGATAGCTTTCGGCGGAAAGATCGTCTTAAGAGTGCTGGACAAGTCGAGCCTGAATATCGGCTTGGAACAGCTCGGGTTTCTCCCCGGCCCATTGAGCGCGTTCAAGACAGCGCTCGCAAGGCCTTACGGCATGATCCTCGTCACCGGCCCGACAGGAAGCGGAAAGTCCACCACCCTCTATTCCGTTATCACTCAATTGAACTCTCCCGAACTTAATATAGTGACGTTGGAAGAGCCTGTCGAATATGAGCTCGAAGGCATCACCCAGATTCAGGCAAAGCCGGAGATAGGGCTGACGTTCGCCAACGGCCTGAAGTCGGTCTTGCGGCAGAGCCCTGATATCATCATGGTCGGTGAGATACGGGACTTTGAAACCGCGGATATCGCCATAAAGGCATCGCTGACGGGACAGCTTCTTTTGAGCACGCTCCATACAAACGATGCGGCAGGCGCCATCACCAGATTAGTCGATATGGGCGTCGAGCCGTTTCTGGTAGCCTCAAGGAAAAACGTCCTCGATCGGGTGGGATTGAATTTAGACGAAATCGGTAAAAAAGGGAAAAAGGGATTTTACAAGGGCAAGGGCTGCCAGCACTGCAACGAAACAGGCTATTACGGCAGGCTCGGCATACTGGAAGCTCTTTTGATAGACGACCAGATACGGGAGATGATCGTAAAAAAGGTATCCAGCGACGAGATAAAGGCCTACGGACTAAAGCATGGGATGAAGACGTTGAGAGAAAATGCGTTGGAGAACTTCGTGAACGGGGTCACAAGCTTAGAAGAAGTTTTAAGGGTAACCTCCGAGGATTGAAATGGCGAATTACAAATATGTCGCAAAGGATCAGGACGGGAAGAGCGTAACAGGCACAATAGAGGCAAATGACCGCAGCGACGTCATAGCCACCTTGAGAAAGAAGGACCTCATCATCGTTTCGATCAGCGAAGCCTCATCGGCCCTTACGTTTTCCGTATCCTTATTTCGCAAGAAGATTAAACTTGACGACCTTGTCGTCTTTTCACGGCAGCTCGCTACGATGGTCGATGCAGGCATACCTTTAGTGGGAGCGCTCGATATATTAGGAGAGCAGATAGAGAACAAGGCCTTCGGCACCATCATCTTGAAGATACGCAACGACGTCGAGACGGGTTCGAGCCTTTCCGATGCTATGGCCAAACATAAGGATATATTCTCCGCGCTCTTTGTAAATATGGTTAAGGCAGGGGAGTCGAGCGGTATGTTAGACGAGATATTGGACCGCGTTGCGACATACATGGAGAAGACGAGTTCGCTTCAGAAGAAGATAAAGGCTGCGCTGGTCTATCCAGCTGTCGTAAGCGTTATGGCGATCGGCATCACACTTCTTTTGCTATTAAAAGTCATACCCGTATTTAAAGACATATTCTCCGGCTTCGGTGCTGATTTACCCAAGCCCACACTCATACTTATAGGTATAAGCGATTTCCTGCAAAACTATTTCCTCTTTACGGTAATAGCGTTCATAATATTGGCATTTTTGTTCGCGCGATATATAAACACCGAAAATGGGAAGCTTAGGTTCGATACCTTCTTATTAAAGATGCCGATATTCGGGGTGCTCTTTAAAAAAGTAGCGATAAGCAAATTCACGAGGACGCTCTCCACACTTATAAAAAGCGGCGTCCCGATTCTGGCTTCGCTCGAAATTGTAGGCAAGACAGCCGGCAATAAGGCTGTTGAGATAGCCGTCGATAATGTCCGCACAAACGTCCGGGAAGGTGAAAATATAGCTGAGCCTTTGGCAAAGTCAAAGATATTCCCCCCCATGGTCGTAAGGATGGTGTCCGTAGGCGAAAAATCAGGCGAGTTGGAAAAGATGCTCTCCAAGATAGCGGACTTTTACGATGAACAGGTTGATGCGGCGGTTACCGGCTTGACGAGCATGATAGAGCCTTTGATAATAGCGTTTTTAGGTGTGGTGATCGGCTCCATCGTCATATGCATGTTCCTGCCAATATTTAAGATAACCGCTATCGTGGGGGGTTAGGCCCATACCTTGACAATAGGCCGTTTATATGGTATACTTTAAGTGTAAGGTCTAGGAGGAGAAAAAGTCAGGTTATATAGCTATAATATAATTTAGAGTATATAAAAAAGCTCCAAATAGACCTTGAAAAGAGGGCAGTGTAAAAGGTTTAATTGGAGTTTTTTGTTAAAAAAGTACCCAATCTTGGGGGAAAGGAAGGTGACCATATATGATGATCAGGATGAATAGGAAGGGCTTTACGCTAGTAGAAATAATGATAGTAGTTGCTATTATCGGTTTATTAGCAGCGATAGCCATTCCAAACTTCATCAAGGCGCGGGAGACCGCTGAGAAGAACGCCTGCATAGCGAACCTGAAGCAGATTCAGGGAGCTACCCAGGTCTGGG
>JACROW010000127.1 GCA_016214245.1 Candidatus Omnitrophota bacterium
AAAATCTTAATAATCAGGTTAGATAAAATTGGAGATGTCCTTTTATCGACGCCTGTCATAAAGGCTGTGAGGCAGGCAAATCCCGCAAGTCATATCGCATTCATGGTCCAGCCATATTGCCAGGAGGTAGTGGAAGGGAATCCTTATCTAAATGAGGTTATAATCTATGATAAGGAGGAAGCTGAAAAAGGCATTTTGGGAAACTTGGCTTTTATACTGAAGCTAGGCCGGCACAGATTCGACCTGGCTATAATTTTGCATCCAACGAACAGAACGCATATCATCACATTTCTGGCCGGGATTCCGGAAAGGGTCGGCTATGATAAAAAGATGGGGTGGCTACTCACGAAAAGAATTCCTCACGCCAAGCAATTCGGATTAAAGCACGAGATAGATTATACCCTCGACATATTGCGGTATATCGGTATAGAGCCTAAAGACAGGACCTTATATATGCCGGTGAATGATGGAAGCGAGTTAAAAATAAAAAATATCCTAAAGGTTAATAGCGTAGCAGATGATGAGATACTTATAGCTATCCACCCCGGAGCGAGCTGTCCGTCCAAAAAGTGGCCTTTAGAAAATTTTGTAAAGGCCGCTAATAGTTTAACCAGTATCTATAAGACAAGGATTGTGGTATTGTCTGGGACGAGAGAGAAGGCGCTTGGCGACGAGATGGCAAATTCCATAAGGCCGGCACCTATAAATTTATCCGGCAGGACAACCGTCGGAGATCTTGCGAGCATATTGAGGCGTTCAAAACTGCTCATATCGAACGACTCAGGCCCCGTGCACATAGCCTGTGCAGTCGGCACCCCGGTGATAGCGATATTCGGCCGTAACGATAGGGGGTTATCCCCGACGCGTTGGGGCCCGGCCGGAAAGGGTGATCGCGTGCTGCATAAGGATGTCGGCTGCGATGTGTGTCTTGCGCATAATTGCAAGATCGGTTTTAAATGTTTGGAGGCGATAACCGTCGAAGAGGTGCTGGCAGCAGCAGCAGCCAGCTTGAATAAATCGTAATTATAATATTGACGGTGAAAATGGGGCGTGTTAGAATTATAATCTCCGAACAAACTAAAAAAGATATGGCAAGGCAAAGAATAGATTTCACGAAGATAAAGACCGTTCCGCTTAATGTCAGGAAATGCAAGGTCTCGATAAAGGACTTTGCGAAACTGACGCAGAAGGGCTCCTCATTCAGGAGCTTCTACGAAGCGCTTCCGAATATCCTCGTGGGCCAGAACTTTAAATATGTGGTCGACGCGGTAGTCGATGCCTATAAGAAGAAAAAAATGGTCGTATTCATGATGGGCGCGCACGTGATAAAATGCGGACTATCGCCTCTCGTCATAGACCTGATGAAGAAAGGCATTGTGAAGACCGTCGCCCTGAACGGCGCCGGGATAATCCATGACACAGAGATAGCGATGATAGGCAGGACGAGCGAAGATGTAGGCGAGGGAATTCTGGACGGCTCATTCGGGATGGCGAAGGAGACAGCGGCCTTTATAAACGAAGCGATAAATTCGGGTTTCAGGAAAGGGCTTGGCATAGGCGAGGCGCTCGGCGGGGAGATCCGCAGGAAAAAATTGCCGCATAGCGCGTTGAGCATCCTTGCGGCCGGATATGAGTTGAAGATCCCGGTCACAGTCCATGTCGCGATAGGCACGGACATAATCCATCAGCACCCATCCGCTAACGGAGAGGCGATAGGCGAGGGCTCGCTTTTGGACTTCAGAAATTTTATCTATAGTGTATCGAAGCTGGAAGGCGGCGTAGCGATAAATTTCGGCTCGGCAGTGGTCCTCCCGGAGGTCTTTCTGAAGGCGGTTACAGTCGCCAGGAACTTGGGATTCCGATTGGATAAGTTCACATCCGCCAATTTCGATATGATAAGCCAGTACAGGCCCTATCAGAATGTATTGTCAAGGCCGACATCAAGCGGCGGAAAGGGATATAATATAATCGGGCATCACGAGATCATGATCCCGCTATTTTACCGCGCAATCATCGAGCATATTTAGATTATGAAAACTCAAGGATTCAACAGATTCAAAAAGATAATATCAAATTTTCACGATGCGAACATATTGGTAATCGGGGATTTGATACTCGATGAGTTCATCTGGGGCGATGTCTCGCGGATTTCACCGGAGGCCCCGGTCCCTGTTGTCTGGGTTAGACGGGAGAGCTTCATGCCGGGAGGCGCATCCAACGTCGCAAATAACCTTAGGTCTCTCGGTGCAAATGTCTATCTGTCAGGCGTAATCGGCGATGACGAACACGGCGCTATTCTTAAGGGAGAGCTGGAGCAGAAGGGTGTGAATGTGGACGGCATCCTTGTCGATGAATCCAGGCCCACCACCCTTAAGACCCGCGTCGTTGCCCACCAGCAGCAGGTCGTAAGGATCGATAAAGAGAAGGTAGATGCCTTAAACGGCAATATCATAGCGCGGTTGATAAATTACACCGGCAGTATCATAAAAAAACTGGATGCCATTATCATTGAGGATTATGGAAAAGGAGTTATAACACCGAAACTCTTAAACGGGATCGTGCCTCTGGCAAAAGCCAAAAAAAAGATTATATCAGTTGACCCGAAAGAGGAGCATTTCAAATATTATAAAGAGATAACCGCTATCACGCCGAATAACCACGAGGCATCAAGGGCCGTGGGTTTTGAGATAAAAGATAGGTTGACGCTTAAAAAGGCCGGAGAGAGATTATTGGATAAACTAAAGTGCAAGATCATCCTGATAACACTGGGCGAAAACGGCATGGCCGTCTTCGAAAAGAACAAGCAGATGAAACAGATACCGACAGTTGCCCGTGAAGTATATGATGTTTCCGGGGCGGGCGATACAGTTATCGCAACTTTCACATTATCTTTGAGCTCGGGTGCTGACCCGATTCAGGCGGCTCATATCTCAAATTGTGCTGCAGGGATAGTCGTGGGCAAGGTCGGGATAGCGGTCGTCACGCCCGAGGAACTTATCGATACTATAAAGAGGGAGGCGTTAGGGTGAAGGCTATAGGAGTGATACCGGCTAGGTGGGGCGCGACCAGATTCGAAGGAAAGGTGCTGGCTGATCTACTGGGTAAACCAGTCATACAACACGTCTGGGAGAATGCCAAAAAAGCAAAGACGCTGGACAGCCTTGTCATTGCTGCCGATGATGAAAGGATAATAAAGGTTGTAGAGGGGTTCGGCGGAAAGGCGGTCTATACCTCACCCGATCAGCCATCCGGCACAGACAGGCTCGCCGAAGTAGTCAATCCTTTGGATGTGAAGATCGCTGTAAATATTCAGGGCGATGAACCGTTAGTCAAGCCTATAATGATAGACAATCTCGTCATGGCGCTTGAGAATGAAAAGGAAGCCCAGATGGCGACGATGATAAAAAGGATAGAGGATTCTTCCGAGCTTACAAATTCGAGCGTTGTTAAAGTCGTGATAGATAAGAATGGATACGCGCTCTATTTTTCCAGATACGCCATTCCCTACAATAGAACAGCCGAGACCGACGAAAAGAAACGGCCTGTATATTTTAAACATATAGGGTTGTATGCCTTCACAAAGGATTTTCTCTTCATATTCAGAAATCTGCCAAAATCTTCTCTGGAGAATGCCGAGAAACTGGAACAACTTAGGGTGTTGGAATACGGTTACAAGATAAAGACCGTCGAGACCAAATTTGATACCGTAGGCGTAGATACGCCGGAAGATTTGCACCGGGTCAGGGAGATATTGTTAAGCGAACGATGACTAGAACGATAGCCATAGGCAAGATAAAGATAGGCGGGGATAACCCACTCGTTTTAATAGCGGGGCCCTGCGTGATAGAATCCTTGGTGAGCGCATTGAAACACGCCAGGGCACTCAAGGATATTACAGAATCGCTTGGTATGCCCTTCATATATAAATCGAGCTATGACAAGGCGAATAGAACTTCTATTACTTCGTATCGCGGCCCGGGGTTGGAAAAAGGTTTAAGGATATTAAAAAAGGTTAGAGACGAGCTTGGTGTGCCTATACTTTCCGACATACACTGTAAGGAAGAGGTCAAACCCGCGTCGAAGGTTTTGGATGTCATTCAGATACCTGCTTTTCTCTCGAGACAGACGGATCTCATTATTGCCTGCGCGAAGACAGGTAAAGTTATAAATATAAAAAAGGGACAGTTCCTGGCTCCTTGGGACATAAGGCACGGGATCAAAAAGATTGAATCAACCGGCAACCGCAAGATACTCCTGACCGAGCGCGGGGCAAGCTTTGGGTACAATAATCTGGTTAGTGATTTTAGATCGATACTTATCATGAAAGAATTCGGCTATCCGGTCATATATGATGCCACGCACTCTGTCCAGACCCCTGCCGGAAAGGGCAACAGGTCAGGCGGCGACAGAAAGTTCATACCGTATCTTTCCATGGCAGCAGTCACATGCGGCGCAGACGGCATCTTCATCGAGGTGCATGAGAACCCCGATAAAGCTTTGAGCGATGGGCCGAATATGGTGCGGCTGAAAGATCTGGAAGGCATCCTAAAGAAGATAAAAAGAATAGAATCGGTGATGAGAAGTGACTAGGGTAATAGCAAAAAAAGTTTTGGCAATAGAGCGGGATGCGGTCTCAAGCCTCATAAAGAGGATAGATTCCAATTTTGAAAATGTTGTGAACGCTGTCTATAAAATAAAGGGCCGGGTCATAGTCACAGGCCTGGGTAAGCCGGGCTTCATCGCACAGAAGATATCAGCGACGCTCTCTTCTACCGGAACGCCGTCATTGTATCTGCATCCCGCGGAAGCGCTGCATGGGGATTTGGGAACGGTGACAAAAGACGATCTCGTGTTGGCACTTTCAAACAGCGGAGAGACAGAAGAGATCATAAAGATTCTCCCAATCGTAAAAAAGATCGGCGCGAAACTCATCGCCATGGTCGGAAACCCGAAATCATCATTAGCTAAAAATGCCGATTACGTTCTGGATGTATCAGTGAAGAGGGAGGCCTGCCCTTTAGGTTTGGCGCCAACGACCTCTACAACTGTCATGCTGGCCATGGGCGATGCCCTGTCTGTCGCGCTCTTGGATAAGAAAGGATTTAAAGAGAAGGACTTCGCATTCTACCATCCGGGCGGCATATTGGGGAAGCGGCTTATTTTGAAAGTCGGTGATATAATGAGGACAGGCGCCGCAAACCCTGTAGTGAGGGAGAATATGTCTATAAAGAGGGTGCTTTTATCGATAACCAAGGCCAGGGCGGGAAGCGCGAGCGTTGTCGATTCCAAGGGAAGGCTCATTGGCATATTCACAGATGGAGACTTAAGGCGGCACCTTGAGGTGGAGCCGGATCTCATTAGTAAAAAGGTAAAAGATGCGATGACAAAAAATCCGACAGTCATAAAAAAAGAGAGATTGGCAGCGGAAGCGTTCGCCATCCTGCGCTCAAAAAGAATAGATGAGATTCCGGTAGTAGATGACAAGAAACGGCCCGTCGGGCTCCTCGACGTCCAAGACCTCCTTAAGGCCGGCCTCGTATGACGGATAACGGCCTCGTTGAACGCTTAAAACGAATCAAGCTCCTGATAGTCGATATCGATGGCGTCATGACCGGCGGCCGCATAATCTACTCTATCTACGGGGATGAGTTAAAATTCTTTGACGTCCAGGATGGATTCGGCATAACGCTCTTAAACAGGGTCGGTATAAAAACCGTTATAATCACAGCAAAGAAGTCGCGCATTGTAAAGATGCGCGCAAAAGATCTCAAAGTGGCCAAGGCCTACCAAGGGTACTCGGATAAGATCATACCTTTCAATAAAATTTTGAAGAAGTTTAAGGTCAAACCTGATGAGATATGTTTCATAGGAGATGACCTGATAGACCTTCCGTTATTGAAGCGTGTAGGATTGGCAGTTGCGGTTCCGAATGCGGTAGATGAGGTGAAATCGAGCACCCATTACATCACCTCCAAGACAGGCGGCCGCGGCGCAGTCCGCGAGATCTGCGATCTCATCCTTAAGTCCCAAGACAAGTGGGACCTTGCCACCTCCAGATATTTCAAATAAAATTTTTTCGCCTCAACACTCAGGCGGTTACTTTTGTGGCCGCCTTCCGCTTGCCGCAAATTCGTATTAGGCATCATTGCTGTCCAAATTATCAAAGAGTGAACTGTAACTGTTGCGATATCCCGGGTGGCGCATTACCCTTCTCATGGAAGGGAGCGCAGAACC
>JACROW010000056.1 GCA_016214245.1 Candidatus Omnitrophota bacterium
AGTTACGAAGTCATCCACAAAAAGGAGTCGCTCATGCCATCCCGAAAGCTGAAGATGTACTTTAAGATGTACTGGATACGGATAGTTGTCGTGGTTATCATCATACTCGTGTGCTGTCTTGCGGTGTGGGGGCTGATGTCGCTCGAATCGTTTTATAGGAATATCACCCTCGCGACCATGCCCATAAATCTCATCATGGTAGCGCTGAATGCCACTATATTTGTCTTTATGTATATGATGTTCATGCAGGGCGGGCTGGCGAAGATATCCAAATCCAAGATAAAGGGCGAGCTCGTCAACGTCAAATGGTCTGACGTCATAGGGATGGAGGAGGCTAAACGCGAGGCGTGGGAAGTCGTTCAGCTGATAAAAGACAGTGCAAAGGTCAAAAGAATAGGAGGCAAGATCCTGCGCGGCATGCTCATGCTGGGCCCGCCGGGATGCGGTAAGACATATCTGGCGAAGGCCATAGCCACCGAGGCGGCCGTTCCGTTCCTCTCCATGTCGGGAAGCGAGTTCGTCGAGATATTCGTCGGTGTGGGCGCATCCAGGGTAAGACGGCTTTTCAGAAAAGCCAGAGAGCTCGCATACGGTTACGGCGGATGCATCATATTTATAGACGAGCTGGATGCCATTGCGAGGAAGAGGGTCTTCAGCGTATTCGGCGGGACGGAAGAGACGAACTCAACGCAGAACCAATTGTTGGCGGAGATGGACGGCCTTCAGGAAAAGGACGAGAATGTCATCATAATCGGCGCGACAAATGCCAACGAAGAAACACTGGACAAAGCGCTCTTGAGACCCGGCAGATTTGACAGAAAACTTTACATAGACAGGCCCAACCTTGAGGAACGTGAAAAGCTGTTCGAATTTTATTTCGGCAAAGTGAAATATGAGGAAAGTTCCATCAACATCAAAAAACTTGCCAGAAAAGCCGTTTACAAAACTCCTGCCGAGGTAGAGAATATAGTTAAAGAATCTGCCCTGATCGCTACGAGGGACAATAAGGACGCGGTAGAATATAAACACGTCTCTGAGGCGATCGAGAGGATTGAGATGGGCCTTAAGCACAGGCGCCACATGACGGTACTCGAAAGGGAGATGGTGGCGTACCACGAGAGCGGCCATCTGGTAGTCCTATATCTTATGCATCCTACAGACGATGTCTTCAAGGCGTCGATAATCGGCAGAAGAGAGACGCTCGGCGTCGTCCATCACCATCCGCGGGAGGAGCTATTTACGAAGTCCAAAGAGTCTCTCCTCGCCGACATAAAAGTTGCCCTCAGCGGCTACGCGGCGGAAAAGATAAAATACAATACCACCTCCAGCGGCGTATCCATGGATTTCAAGGTGGCTATGGCTACCGCGCACATGATGGTCTGGTCGCTTGGCATGAACGATGCGGGGCTGATAGGGGATTACACAGCCATACCGGAATCACAGCTTTCAGAAGGGGTGAAAGAGACGCTTAACAATGAGGCGAGTAAGATATTCCAGAGATGCCTGAAAGATGTTATGGACCTTCTTACAAAAGAGAAGGAGATACTAGAAAGATTTGTGAAAGAACTCCTCGCTAAAGAGGAGCTCGACTACGACGAGATAGATGCGATATTCAAGGAATACGGAAAGCTTCAGGCATTTTCGCAATATAAATAGGTTACAGGGTGCTTTAGGCATCATCTTATGTGCGGTAACTTTTTTAACTGGCTGCAGCCCAACCTATCCCAAGGAAAAATTCAGGGAATCTATCATAAAGGTATGTAAGGCCGAATATAAGCTCGACGTTAAGGTTGAGACCATAGGCCGTACGATAGCTATCTACCTTCCGCTCGAGGACCTGATAGACTTCACCTTTGCCATAACCAAGCAGGCGAGCGAAAAGATAAATGACGTCATCCTGAGCGTATCGAGGGTCGCCCTCTCGACGGATGCAGAGTTCGATTTTTACTGTGTGATAGCCCACGATGTCAGAATCCCGGAGATACAGATTGTCATAATCAAGTCCGTAGATGACGTCAAACGGTTCCTTTTGAACGATATCTCGAGAGGCGAATATTCTAAGAGGATGCTCGTCGATATAAGGTTCTCACCCCAGGCCCAGAAGGAACGCGAGATAAAAGAGATCTTCAATAAGGTGAGGGTTGATAAGAAATGGCAGGAACAGGTCATGAACGATTTCTTCAGAAGCGAGCCCACTGCCTTAAGCGATATAGGCTATTGGGGCGGCCATTTCTACATAAAGGATATATCGCTTGCCGAATTTTTAGCTGAGCAGATTGCGAATAGATTTAGACTGGCCTTTAGGGAAGAGAAAGGTCTTCTAGATGCATATCTAGTGAAATCCTCAAAAGGCAGCTTCACCACCAAAGGCGGCCAGCGTATATTCAAATTGGAACTTCTTGTGGAATATAAGCCCTTAGAAGTATCCGATAAAAAAGCAGCTTCAGATGTGATATTTGAAACGGCCCTGAAGATAGCGAGCCATGTAATACATAACTACAGATTCAATGATTTCGACAGATTTGAGATCCTGAATCAACAGGATAATAGCGTCATAACCTTATCCTCAGAAGAACTGGAAAGCTTCAGAACGAAGAAGCTTAAACTGGAAGAGATTACGGAGAGAGTGAAATGAGCGACGGAAAATTACAGATGGCTCCCACGCGGGATGGTTTTGGAGAAGGCCTGGTTGAGTTGGGCAGGCTTAATAGCAACGTCGTTGTCCTGTCAGCAGACCTGACAGATTCGACGCGCGCAGGCTGGTTCAAGAAAGAATTTCCAGATAGGTTTTTCGGATTCGGTGTCGCCGAACAGGATATGTTTGGAACTGCCAGCGGCTTTGCTCTAATGGGAAAGATTCCGTTCGCCTGCACCTTCGGGGTATTCGCATCCGGGAGGGCCTGGGACCAGATAAGGATATCGATAGCGTATATGAAACTGGATGTGAAGATCGGCGGGACGCACGGCGGCGTCTCCGTAGGCGGTGACGGTGCAACGCATCAGGCGCTTGAAGAGATAGCGCTGATGAGGATATTGCCAAACATGACAGTAGTCGTCCCTGCCGATGCGATAGAGGCGAAAAAAGCTACCATAGAAGCGGCCAGCATCAAAGGGCCTGTTTATATAAGGCTTGGGAGGAATCCCGCGCCGATAATAAGTAAAAGTGAAGACCTTTTCAAGATCGGCAAGGCCAATATATTGAGGGAAGGCCGGGGTTTAAGCATATTCGCATGCGGCCACATGGTCTATGAATCGATCCTTGCCTGCGATATGCTGGCGAAGGATGGCATAAAAGCGCGTCTAGTAAATCTGCACACGCCGAAGCCGATAGATAAAGATGCTGTTATAAATGCCGCCCGCGATACGGGAGCGATAGTCACCGTCGAAGAACATACGGTCGCCGGCGGGTTTGGCAGTGCCATAGCTGAGGTAGCGATTCAGAATTGTCCTGTCCCTGTGAAGATGGTCGGCATCCAGGACAGATTCGGCATCTCCGGCGAACCGGACGAATTATTTGAGTATTTTGGACTAAGAGCGAAGAATGTTGTGAAGTCGGCAAAAGAAGCCCTCGCGATGAAGAGGTGAGGAAAATTTTTCGGGTCAATGCTCCGGCGGTTACTTTCGGGCATTGCTTCCGCTCGTCGTTCGCTCGGATTGGCCATCCTCGCTCACTGTGGCAAAATTTTGAGGGCCGCTTAACCTGGCAGTAAGCATATAATGGTCCAGTTTTCGCGGCCTTGTATATCGGCATCGGGTATCAAAATTTTGTGACATTCGCTTCAGCAACGCCCGAAAGTATCTCCATCGACAGGAGTGAAAAATTTTATTGGTAATGTGTAGAATAGAATTTTTGCGGGTGACGCGAGGCTAGGCTCGAGAAGCGCACTAAGCGAAGCGGTCATTGGGATTCCTTATAGTACTTA
>JACROW010000132.1 GCA_016214245.1 Candidatus Omnitrophota bacterium
ATGTCAAGGGCAGACGGGAAATTTTATTTTTCCGACGGAGATTTTTATACCCTTTTTAGTTAAGATATAAAATAGTTTAATATTTCCTTAGTTTTTCCTTGACAAATAGCAAGCTATCTGTATAATTATAGACAAATTGACAAGTCGAATTTCCTCATTAACGCATCTCTAAAAATTGATTTACGGACCTAGTTCGAGAAAAAAATCCCAAAAATAATTTAAGATGTCGAGAGAGCCCTGCTATATTATCCAAACCTTGTAGAAAATTCCTCCATTGATGTCTAAAAAAAGACTATTTTTAATAGACGGGAATTCATTTTGCTACAGGGCATACTATGCCATAAGAAGCCTCTCCAATTCCAAGGGGCAGCCCACAAATGCGATATACGGGTTCGTAACAATGTTGAACAAGATAGTAAAGGATAATCAGCCGGATATGCTGGCAGTGGCATTCGATCTGAAAGGGCCCACCTTCCGGCATAAAAAATTCGAGGAATATAAGATCCACAGGAAGCCGATGCCTGACGAGCTGGTGAGCCAGATGCCATATATCAAGGAAGTTGTGAAGGCATACAATATACCTATATATGAAGTTGAAGGTTATGAGGCTGACGATGTCTTGGCAACGTTGGCAAAGAAAGCGGAAGGCGAGGATATCGAGACATATATAGTTACAGGCGACAAGGATGCGCTTCAGCTCGTCAATTCACATATAAAGGTCTATAACCCGAATAAGGATAATCTGGTCTACGACATTGCGAAGGTTAAAGAGACATTTGGGGTTGCGCCGGAGAGGATGATAGACCTGATGGCACTGATGGGAGACGCCACAGACAATATACCCGGCGTTTCAGGAATAGGTGAGAAGACGGCGATAGAATTGATAGGCCAGTTCGGCAGCCTCGAAAGCCTCCTCGAAAATGTCGAGCATATCAAAAGCGAGGCGAGGAGGAGGATGTTAAAGGAGAATGAGAGGGTCGCTATTCTTAGCAAGGAGCTGGCTGTCCTGGACACGAATGTCCCGATAAAATTAGATTCAAGTGATTTATTATTGAAGGTGCCGGATGAGAACAGGCTCTTCGAATTGTTCAAAGAGCTGGAATTTAAATCCCTCCTGAAAGATGTGGCGCCGAGGGAGGATTTTAAATCCAGCTACATTCTTATAGACGATGAAAAGGGATTCAAGCGGTTAATCGGCGAGCTTAAAGGTACGAAAGAGTTCGCATTCGATTCCGAGACGACGAATGAGGATCCGATGGTCGCAGTACTGGTCGGCATGTCGTTTTCATGGGAAGAGGGGAAGGCGTATTATGTGCCTGTGAATAAATATCTCGATAAGGATAAAATCCTTGAGGGCTTAAGGCCGATATTCGAGGATGATGATATAAAGAAGATAGGCCAGAATATAAAATATGAATATGTCATCCTGGCAAATTGCGGAATAAGATTAAAGGCAATAGCCTTTGATACCATGATAGCTTCGTATCTATTGAACCCATCAAAATTAAACCACAATCTGGAGGACATATCGCTCGATCATCTGAACCATAAGATGTCGATGTCGATAGAGGAGCTAATCGGCAAGGGGAAGCACGCGATAACCATGGATGCGGTCAGCGTGGAGAAGGTATGCCGATATTGCTGCGAGGATAGCGATGTCACGTTAAGGTTAAAAAAGATACTGGAGAGAGAACTGTCGAAAAAGGATCTCGATAAACTCTTTTATGAAGTAGAGGTGCCATTGATAGAGGTATTGGCTGTGATGGAGATGAACGGTGTTGTCATAGACAAGGACTATCTTTTAGGCCTGTCAAAAGAGATGGATAAAAAATTGAACAGGCTCACTAAACATATCTACGATCTGGCGGGCGAGGAATTCAACATAAATTCACCGAAACAGCTATCCGTAATCCTGTTTGAGAAGCTGAAATTGCCGGTAATAAGACGTACGAAGACCGGTTTCTCAACGGATGAAGAGGTGTTGAGAAGGCTTGCGCTGGCACATCCGTTGCCGAAGAGCCTGATAGAATATAGAGAGCTCTCGAAGCTCAAATCCACTTATGTGGATGCGCTGCCGAACCTCATTAATCCTGGAACTAAAAAGGTGCACACTTCATTTAATCAGACCGTCACCCAGACAGGCAGGCTTTCGTCAAGCGAGCCGAATCTACAGAATATCCCGATAAAGACAGAGGAGGGGAAGCGGATAAGAAAGGCATTCGTGCCTTCAGGTAGAGATAATCTTTTATTATCAGCCGATTATTCCCAGATAGAATTGAGGATCCTGGCGCACCTTTCGGGAGATGCGCAACTTATCACGGCCTTCAAAAGCGGCCTCGACGTCCACGCGTTTACCGCGAGCCTCGTCTTCGGCACAAAAGAGGCAGATGTCACAGACGAGATGAGGAATATGGCAAAGACCGTTAATTTCGGGATAATTTACGGAATGAGTCCATACGGCCTTTCCCAAAGTTTATCCATAGAAGTGGATAAGGCCAAGGATTTCATCGATTCGTATTTCGAAAGATATCCCGGCGTAAAATTATATATCGAAGACCTGATAGAGGAAGCAAGGTCAGACGGCTATGTCACCACAATTTTGGGCAGGCGTCGTTACATACCGGAGATAAACAGCCCCGATATAAGGCTAAAGGCGTTCGCCGAAAGGACAGCCATCAATACCCCCATTCAGGGCTCTGCGGCCGATATCATAAAGATCGCCATGATAAAAATCCATGAGGAGCTTAAAGAAAAGAAACTGGATTCGCGGATGATAATGCAGGTCCACGATGAGCTCGTATTTGATGTTTCGAAGACGGAAGCGAACCAGATGGAAAGGATAGTAAAAGATGGGATGGAGAACGTGATAGAGTTGAAGGTCCCGATCAAGGCGCATATCGAAACAGGAAAGAACTGGCTTGAACTAGAGGAGGTGAAATGAAAAAGCTAAAAGTTTTACTCGCGTCGAGCGAGGTGGTGCCGTTTGCGAAGACAGGCGGATTGGCTGATGTAGCCGGAAGCCTCTCGCTGGCGTTGGAAGAGCTCGGCTGTGATATCAGGCTCATCATGCCGAAATATGCTTCAGTGAAGACAGCGGATGATGAGGCTACAATCGGCAAAGGCGTAAAGGTATATTTTGTCAAAAACGACAGCTATTTTAATAGGGCAGAGCTTTACGGCGACAAATTCGGCGATTATGGCGATAATATGGATAGGTTTTCTTTCTTCTCCAGAGAGATCTTTGAGCGGTGCAAGCGTGAGGATTTCACGCCCGATATAATTCACTGTAACGACTGGCAGACCGCGCTCGTCCCGG
>JACROW010000005.1 GCA_016214245.1 Candidatus Omnitrophota bacterium
GACCAAGGATGCCGGGGAGATCGCGGGGTTGAAGGTTTTGAGGATAATAAATGAACCGACAGCTGCATGCCTTGCGTACGGACTTGACAAGGCAGGCAAGGAACAGAAGATAATGGTCTTTGACTTCGGCGGCGGCACGCTCGACGTCACGATACTCGAGATGGGCTGGGATGAAGAGCACAAGGCGGCGACTTTCGAGGTGCGGTCGACAAGCGGCGATACACAGCTCGGCGGTACCGATATGGATAATGTTATGGTAGATTACATAACCAAGGAATTCAAGAAAGATACAGGCATAGATTTAAAGAATGACAAAGTGGCGATGCAGCGCGTCAGGGAAGCGGCTGAAAAGGCTAAGGTGGAGCTGTCGAGCACACTCTCTACGGATCTAAATCTGCCGTTTATAACCGCTGACCAAACCGGTCCGAAACACTTAACCATGACGCTGAACAGGGCAAAATTGGAAGAGCTCGTCACACCTATAATCGACAGGTGCCACCATCCTATAGAGCAGGCGCTGTCCGATGCCCAGGTCACATCGAAAAATATAGACAGGGTGATTCTCGTCGGAGGCCCGACGAGGATGCCCATAGTTCAGAAATTCGTCGAGGATTATGTGGGCAAGAAGATCGAGCGCGGCGTTGATCCGATGGAGTGCGTGGCGCTCGGCGCTGCGATTCAGGCGGCGATAATAAAGGGCGAAGCGAAGGACGTGCTCCTTCTGGACGTCACGCCGCTTTCATTAGGCATAGAGACTTTAGGCGGGGTCTGCACCAAGCTCATCGAAAGGAATACGACGATTCCGACGAGGAAAAGCCAGGTTTTTTCCACAGCGGCGGATAATCAGACCGCTGTCACGATAAGGGTCCTTCAGGGAGAGAGGCCGATGGCCGACGGCAATGTCGAACTCGGCAGGTTCGATCTCATCGGCATACCTCCTGCCCCGCGGGGGATCCCGCAGATAGAGGTGACGTTCGACATAGACGCGAACGGCATAGTTCACGTGAACGCAAAAGACCTTGGCACAGGCAAAGAGCAGTCCATAAAGATAACGGCCCCCAAGAAACTATCGAAAGAAGAGATAGATAAATTTGTAAGAGAGGCGGAGAGGTTCGGCAAAGAGGATACCAAAAGGAAAGAAGAGGTTGAGGTCATCAATCAGGCGGACTCGCTTGTCTATGCCACTGAAAAGTCCCTGAAGGAATTCGGCGATAAGGTGAGCCAGACCGAACGCGCTGATATAGAGTCAAGACTGAACGAGCTTAAGCAGGCGATGAAGGATAAAAATGTAGAGAGCGTTAAGAAGGGGATGGAAGAGCTCACAAAGGCGGCTCATAAGCTGGCCGAAGAGGTTTATAAGAAGGCATCGCAGAAAGGCCCCGGCCCTCAAGGCGGCGCAGGGCCCCGGGAGCCGAAGGAAGAGCCCGAGACGGAAAAAGAGACTAAAGACAAGAAAAAGAGTGAAGATATCATCGATGCCGAATACACCACTGAGGATGACGACGAGAAGAAGCGGAAGAAATAAAATTTTTCGAATCACAGGCGAAACTTCCGGGCACCTGCTTAAATACCATCCGGATAGAGTCCCTCAAGACAAAAAGAAGGAAGCTGAGGAGAAGTTTAAGGAGATCTCCGAGGCCTATGAAGTCTTGGTAGAGCCGCAGAAGAGGGCCAACTATGACCAGTACGGCCATGCCGGCGTAGAAAGCGCATTTAAACAGGGCGGGTTCACCTGGCAGGACTTTCATCATTTTGATGACCTCAAAGACATATTCGGCGGATTCGATTTAAGCGACCTCTTCAGGGGGTTTGGTTTCGGCGAGGATATATTCGGCGGGGCATTCGGAACGACGACGAGACAAAGGGGCTTTGGCCCGAGCCGTGGTTCCGATTTAGAATACTCCATCGAGATAGAGTTCGAAGAATCCGCGTTCGGCGCGGAGAAGACGATATCGATACCCCGATATGAGACTTGCGATGAATGTGGAGGAAGCAGTGAGAAGAGAGGTTCGAAGAGGGAGCGCTGTTCGAGTTGCGGCGGCCGCGGCCAGATAATTTCATCAAGTGGTTTCTTCAGCATATCACGGACCTGTGACAGGTGCGGCGGAGAGGGGAGCATCATAAAGACGCCTTGTCCGGCATGTAACGGCAGGAGCAGGGTTAAGATAACCAGAAACATCAAGGTCAAGATACCGGCCGGCGTCGACTCCGGTTCCAGGTTGAGGATGCACGGTGAGGGCGAGGCCGGTGGAAAAGGCGGCAGGAGAGGAGACCTCTATCTTCTCATATATGTAAAGCCGCACGAGATATTCGAGAGGCATGATTTTGATATTTATTGTGAAGTGCCGATAAGTTTTGTAACCGCTGTCTTCGGAGGAGATATAGAAGCCCCCACCCTTGAAGAGAAGGTCAGGATGAAGATTCCTCCCGGCACTCAAAGCGGTAAGATATTCAGGCTCAAAGGGAGAGGCATACAGCGCCTGCATGACTATGGCAGGGGTGATGAGCTGGTCAGGGTTCAGGTGGAGATTCCGACGGACTTGACACAGGAGCAGAAGAGGATATTGAAAGAATTCGCAAAGGCCACCGGTGAAGATTCAGGACCATTGTCGAGACCGTTTATGGAGAAGATGAAAAAGCTCTTTAAATAAACTCAAAATTGTGAGGTGAGAAATATGCCGACTTATGAGTACGAATGCGCAAAATGCGGGAATCGGTTTGAAATATTTCAGAAGATGACCGACGAACCGATAGAGGCATGTCCTAAATGCGGGGCGAGACCACAACGTTTAATAGGCCTTGGAGGTGGCATAATATTCAAGGGCCCCGGTTTCTACGCGACAGATTATAAAAATGCAAAAACTAAAGACGATAAGAAAGTCTGCCCTGACGCAAAGAGTGACGAATGCAAAAGCTGTCCGTTGGATAATAAGAAGGCGGATTAAAGATATCATGCCGGACAGGATAATATTAAGATATTGGATGCCTGTGGTTATCTGGATGGCCGCGATATTCATCCTCTCGTCGATTCCGGGCGAGGATTTTCCCGAACTCAGAATACCAAATATCGACAAGTTCGTGCATTTTTTCGAATTTTTTATGCTGGGGCTGTTATTGATACGGGCCTTTCTGAATTCCCATTTTAATTTTAGCCCGACAAAACTGATTTTATTATCAGCATCTTTAGCCGCATTATATGCCCTCTCAGACGAATGGCATCAATATTTCATTTCAAATAGAATGCCGGACTCCATCGATCTTCTCACGGATATCATAGGTTCAAGCGTGGGCATTTTCATATATAGGAAATATCCCGCAAGATGACCTGGATGCCGTCTATAAAACCCTTTAAGGGCATCATATATAATCTGAAGAAGACTAAAAGCCTTTCAAGCGTTATAGCCCCACCTTATGATGTCATTTCAGAGGAAATGCAGGACGACCTTTATCGCCACAATCCATACAATATCGTAAGGCTTACACTTGGGGAGATAAGATCGACAGATGACGTAAAAGACAACCGATATACCCGCGCCAAGACATTCTTCGAATCCTGGCTAAAAGGACACGTAATGATACAGGATAGAAAAGAGGCTATCTATATATATTCTCAAACTTATAGGCAAAATGCGAAGTATGTAGAGCGAATCGGTTTCATAGCCCTTATGAAATTAAGTATGGGAAAGAAGAAGAATATCCTGCCTCACGAGAATACCCTATTGGCGCCGAAGCTGGATAGGTTGAATTTGATACGCAGCGTAAAGGCGAATCTAGAGCCTATCTTTGTTTTATACGAAGACAGATCGCACCGCATTCTGGATGCCTTGAAAAGATTTTGTCGCGAGAATAGGCCATTCATAGATATTGAATTTGACAAAGTAGTTCACAAGGTCTGGAGGCTGGCCGATCCTGACATCATCAGGAGGATACAGAAGTTTATGCAGGCCAAAGATGTCTTCATCGCTGACGGCCATCACCGGTATGAGGCGGCGTTCACGTATGCTCTTGAAACAAAGGCCGCATACCTCATGTCATATTTTGTGGAATTGAATGAAAAGATGCTCACCGTTCTGCCGACACACCGGTTGATAAAAGACATCGGGATCTTGAAAAAAGAGGATATAAAGAGCAGGTTATCGAAATTTTTCGATATGGAAAAGATATCTAATTTAGATTCGCTCGTCTCCAAATTAAATGCCATGAGAGAGCTATCTGTCTTCGGCGCATATCTTGGGGAAGGCATTTTTCACATCCTGAAGCTGAAAGACGCGAGGATATCAGATAGGTTGATAAAGAATCACTCCAAAGACTGGAAGCGGCTCGACGTGACGATACTGCACTTATTCATCCTGGAATACATATTGGGGATTAGTGACGATGAAGATAATGTGGAATTTGTAAAAGATCCTAAAGAAGCTGCCAGGCTTGTAGACAAGGGTAAATATAAAATAGCCTTCTTCTTAAATCCGACAAAGGTTAGAGAAGTCGAACACATAGCGAAATTGGGAGAGCGGATGCCCAGAAAAGCCACCTATTTTTATCCAAAACCACTATCAGGACTTGTCATAAATAGGCTATAGCGATTTATGTGCGGAATATGCGGTTACATACACTTAGATAAATCCAAGAAGCCCCAGGAATCC
>JACROW010000006.1 GCA_016214245.1 Candidatus Omnitrophota bacterium
ATCCAGGTGTTGATTTTTAAAGATCAGTGGTATCTGATAGATGGACTCAGCGTCCGGCGCCTCTATGACGGCATCCCTTCTTACATTACAAAAGAGCGATATCTTCTCTTTTATATCGTCTGACAGCGGTTTCTCCGTGCGGCATATCAAGACGTCAGGCTGGATTCCTATCTCTCTTAATTTACCCACGCTGTGCTGTGTGGGTTTAGTCTTTATCTCATCGGCGGTCCGCACATACGGAATGAGCGTCAGATGGATATAGAGCACATTATGGTACCCAACATCAAGCCGGAATTGCCTTGCCGCTTCAAGAAATGGCAGGCCCTCAATGTCGCCGACAGTTCCACCTATCTCGATTATGACGACATCAGCACCCGAGACTCGTGCGGCCTTCTTGATCCTATCTTTTATCTCATTGGTTATGTGTGGTATCACCTGTATAGTCTTACCCAGATAGTCGCCGCGTCTCTCTTTTGAGATAACGGCGTTATAAACCTGGCCTGTGGTTACGTTGCTGAATTTGGTAGGTTCGGTCTTCGTGAACCTCTCATAGTGGCCCAAATCGAGATCGGTCTCTGCGCCATCCTCTGTAACGTAAACCTCGCCATGTTGGAACGGGTTCATCGTCCCCGGATCGACGTTGATGTAGGGATCGAGCTTCATGAGGCTCACCTTCAACCCTCTCGCCTCCATTATCTTGCCGATGGAAGCAGATGCTATCCCCTTCCCTAAACTCGAAATTACCCCGCCTGTAGTGAAAATATACTTTGTCATCCTATCCCTCTAACATAATTTTAATTAAAAGAGGCGTTTTGGGTGCCGATAGTTCGACCTCAAAACGCCCTTGTTCCATAAATATATCTTTCATGATTTACGATATTATTATATAATCAGATTATACGATGTCAATAAAAACTCTTTTTATTGGAGAAATCGCTCTTTTAGATTATAATAAGAGATGATATGATTTACGACCGTTTTCAAAGAGAGGCAATTGACTATATCAACGAAGGTCACTCCGTGATAGTCTCAGCCCCCACAGGCGCCGGAAAGACCGCCATCGCGGAACATGTAATAGAAGACTGCATTAAAAGACAGGATGGCGTGATATATTCTGCTCCTATAAAAGCCCTCTCCAACCAAAAATTCCGTGATTTCGAGAAACAATTTGAAGGCCATATCGGAATACTGACCGGCGATGTCTCTTTGAATAAAGATGCGCCTGTTTTAATCATGACCACGGAGATATTCAGAAATTGGCTTTTGGACCAACCCGACGAATTAAAAAGATATTCATGGGTCATATTCGACGAGGTTCACTATATCGATAATCCTGAGAGGGGTACGGTCTGGGAGGAATCATTGATATTTCTGCCGCCTCATATGAATATATTGGGGCTATCCGCTACCATACCTAATATAAGGCAATTGGCGGAGTGGATAGAATCGATACATAAAAAACCGGTGAAGGTGGTCGTGGAGGAAGATAGGCCGGTCCCTCTTCACATCTACTTTCAGTGTCAAAATCAGGTTTTTGACAAGATGCATGATATCAGGCGATTGCGCCACGGCAGGACCAATAAACTGACCGGCCTGATGAAATATATCCACCAGAGGAACGGGCTTCCCTGCATATATTTCGTCTTCGGAAGGAGGCGCGCGGAGTATCTGGCCTCTGAATTATATAATTATAACTTTTTGGATTCGATTGAACAGGCTGAGATCCTGTCGCTATACGAATCATTGTGCCAGCGGTACGATCTGGCGCATGAAAAGAGCGCCAATGACTTATTGCCGTTAATCAGACACGGCATAGCCTATCATCACGCAGGGATGCTGCCGACCCTGAAGGAGGTGGTTGAGCAGTTATTTACGAGCCGCCTTTTAAAGGTCATATTCACGACCGAGACCTTTGCGCTCGGCATAAACATGCCCAGCCGTTCCGTAGTATTCGATGAATTGAAGAATATGTACGGCCGTTACGCCAGGAGGCTGAAGACGCGCGATTTCTATCAGATGGCAGGCCGTGCCGGAAGACGCGGCATGGATGAGGAGGGGTTTGTCTACTGCAGGATAAATCCACATAGGATAAATATAGATGAGGTGAAAGATGCGATTTACGGCAGGCCTGAGATGGTAAAGAGCCAATTCAATACTTCATACGGCACCATACTCAATCTATATAAAAAATATAAAGAAAATATTTTTGAAATATATCCTTTGTCTTTACATAATTACCAGTCTAAACGGCACCAGCAGAAAGAGGCGCTCAGATTGATGGAAGCGAAATTGAGACTGCTCAAGGAGGGCGGTTATATCGAAGAGGGGGCCTTATCTGTCAAGGGCGAATTTGCCAAGACGGTATTCGGATATGAATTGCTGTTATCTGAACTGTATACGGAAGGGGTCTTTGAGCAATTGGATGAATTCGGGCTGGGGATAATTGCGGTGTCGGCCGTATTCGAGCCAAGGAAAAACCAATCTCCCCCATCTCTCTCCAAGACCGCCCGGTCACTGGAAAGGGCCGGCGGCGATATCTTTGAAGATATAAAACAAAAAGAATGGAGATACAGGATATATCCTTTCAGCAAGAGGCCATATTTTCATCTCGCGCCGGCTATGGTTGCGTGGCTGCAGGGGACAAAATTCGAAAAGGCCTTACAGTTTACCGATACGGATGAAGGCGAGGTCGTGCGTTATTTCCGCATGGCAGTTCAGGTATTACGAGAGATAGAAGATTCACCCATATCGAATACCCTGAAAGGTAGGATAGGTAAGACTATACGGTCGATAAATCGAGATGTAGTGGATGCGGAAAAACAGCTTCGCGAAGGTTAGTTTACATTATCGGGAGTTCAGTCTTGCCCATTAGATATTTATCGATATAGTGAGCGGCGGTCCTTCCTTCAGAGATTGTCCACACTATCAGGGATTGGCCCCGCCGCATATCGCCAGCTGAGAAAACCCCCTTGATTGAAGTCATATAGTTCCCATCAGTAGCTACATTACCATTTGGGTCAAGCCTTACGCCTAATTGCTTTAGTAAAGTTCCGTGTTCCGGATGGAGGAACCCCACAGCCAATATAATCATATCGGCGCCTATTTCAAATTCGCTTCCGCGAACCTCTTCCATTACAGGACAGCCTTTTTCGTCTTTTTTTGAAAAGTCTATTCTGACACAGGAGATACCGCTGACATGGCCGCCTTTACCGACGAATTTTTTCGTCAATATCGACCAATGGCGCTCTCCCCCTTCTTCATGGCTGGAGGTAGTTTTTAAGACCAGGGGGTACCTCGGCCAGGGGAAATCGCCGGTTCTACACTCTGCCGGCTTAGGCATGACCTCTATCTGAACCACGCAGCTTGCGCCTTGTCTATGCGCCAGTCCGACACAAGCAGCGCCCGTATCGCCGCCGCCGATGACAACGACGCGCCTGCCTTTAGCCATTAAGAGTTCCGCGGATTGAATCCTTTCGCCGGCTACGATCCGATTTGCCTGGGTTAAATAGTCCATCGCAAAATGTATCCCTTTTAAGTCTCTGCCTTCTATCTTTAGATCCCGCGGCACGCGGCTGCCGCCTGCTAAACATACGCAGTCAAAATCCCTTTTCAATTTCGTAACCGGAAGGCCTATCCCAACATCGATATTGGTTGTAAAGTCAATCCCTTCCTTTTCAAAAGCTTAAGGCGCCTGTCTATGATCCATTTCTCAAGTTTGAAGTCAGGGATGCCGTATCGCAATATGCCTCCCGCCTTGCCGTCTCTTTCAAAGACCGTCACTTTATGGCCGGCTTTGTTCAATTGGTCCGCACACGCCAAACCTGCCGGACCCGAGCCTATGATCGCAACGCTCTTTCCTGTCCGTCTCTTGGGAGGGTACGGATTGATTAAGCCGGTCTTGAACGCGTATTCAATAATTGCAAGCTCATTCTCCCGTATAGTTACCGGATCGTCATTGATACCCAATACGCATGCGAATTCGCATTGGGCCGGGCAGAGCCTTCCAGTAAATTCCGGAAAATTATTTGTGGCATGAAGAAGCTTTAGGGCCTTTTGCCAATGGCCATGAAATACCAGGTCGTTCCATTCGGGTATATAGTTGCCGACGGGACATCCCCAATGACAGAATGGCGTGCCGCAGGCCATGCAGCGCGAGGACTGCTCCTGAGAGCTACTCGAGGATCGCACCAAAATTATCTCGCGATAATCTTTGACCCGTTCACAAACTGGCCTGTGCCCTGAGAGCTCTCTTTTAATTTTTAAAAAACCTTTCACATCACCCATCGCTCACCTCGACCAGTTCCAGCTCTTTCTCTAAAACCCTTCCTTCCAATATGCGCTTATATTCAAGAGGCATCACTTTAATGAATCTTTTCAATTCACCTTTAAAGTTGTCTAATACCTTTTTCGCCTTTGTGCTGCCAGTATATTTATAATGTTTCGAGACTAATTCATGAATAGTCAATTCGTCCTCTTCTTGGATTGCGTCAAACTCAACCATGCTCATATTGCAGCGCGAACTGAAACCCTTATCTTCATCATAGATGTAGGCGATGCCTCCGGACATTCCGGCAGCGAAATTTCGTCCGGTGCGGCCTAGGATCACTACCCGTCCTCCTGTCATATATTCACAGCCATGGTCTCCTGCGCCTTCTACCACTGTGTAAAGCCCGGAATTTCTTATACAGAATCTCTCGCCGGCGACTCCGCAGATATAGGCCTCCCCTGAGGTGGTGCCATAAAAGGTGGTATTGCCACTTATGATATTCTCGTCTGGGACGAACGTCGCCCTTTTAGAAGGATATATGATGATCCGGCCACCCGAAAGTCCCTTGCCAACATAATCGTTAGCGTCGCCTTCCAATTCCAGAGTGATGCCTTTTGCTAAAAACGCACCAAAACTCTGACCAGCATTTCCAGTGAATTTAAAGTGGATGGTGTCTTCGGCTAAACCTTCTTCACCATAACGCTGGGTCACTTCACCGCTTAGCATCACGCCTGTTGTCCTGTTAGTATTTTTAATTGGCAGCTCCATTCGCACAGGCTGCCTGTTTTCCAATGCCTCGCGAGACCGCTCGATCAATTTCAAGTCCAATATTCTATCTATCCCATGATCCTGTTCCTTTACACAATATATCCCTACAGATTCAGGCACATCAGGTCTATAGAGTATCTTCGAAAAGTCGATGCCCTTTGCCTTTTCATGCAAGATTGCGTGGTTGACCTCCAAAAGATCTGTTCGGCCAATGAGCTCGTCCATCTTTCTTATGCCAAGGCTGGCCAAGATCTCCCGCAGCTCGTCTGCTACAAAGTGAAGGTAGTTCTCGATATATTCAGGCCTGCCTGTAAATCTCTTTCGTAAGATCTCTTCTTGAGTAGCTACTCCGACGGAACAATTATTCAGATGGCAATGTCTTAGCATCACACAACCAATGACCACTAATGCTGCAGTGCAGAAGCCATACTCCTCTGCACCTAAGATCGCAGCGATGACCACATCGCGGCCTGTGCGCATCTGGCCATCAGTCTGGAGGCGAACTCGACTTCTCAAGTCATTCAGGACCAGCGTCTGATGAGTTTCAGATAGACCGAGTTCCCAAGGAAGTCCAGCGCCTTTTATGGAACTTAAAGGTGACGCCCCTGTTCCGCCATCGCCGCCAGAGATGAGGATCATATCTGCATGGCCTTTAGCTACTCCTGCCGCGATCGTTCCCACACCTATCTCTGACACCAGTTTTACGCTTATGCGGGCTTTTGGATTGGCATTCTTCAAATCGAAGATCAATTGGGCCAAATCCTCAATCGAATAGATGTCGTGATGCGGCGGTGGTGATATAAGCGTCACCCCGGGTGTGGTGTAGCGGGTGCGAGCGATTGCAACGCTCACCTTATGACCAGGCAGCTGCCCTCCTTCTCCGGGTTTGGCGCCCTGTGCGATCTTTATCTGTAGTTCTTTCGCATGAACAAGATAATTGATAGTCACTCCAAATCTGCCTGATGCCACTTGTTTGGTTGCGCTCGAGAGGCTATCGCCATTAGGCAAGGGGGTGAAGCGGCTGGGGTCTTCACCGCCTTCACCAGAATTCGATTTCGCGCCTAACCTATTCATAGCGATCGCTATCGTCTCATGCGCCTCTTTAGATATGGAGCCAAAGCTCATTGCGCCGGTGACAAAGCGCTTGATTATCAGGGAGGCGGGCTCGACCTCCTCGATAGGTATTGGGTTAGCCTTCTTAAACTTGAGCAAACCGCGCAGTGTAGATAGGCGCCCGCTTTGGTCATTGATCAATTTCGTAAAATCCTTATATTTTTCGTAATCCTTCTTCCACGCTGCCTGTTGTAGTAAATGGACCGTATCCGGATTCCAGAGGTGATGCTCGCCGTCTCTTTTCCACTGATAAAGACCGCCGCTTGACAATTGCAAATCTTGGGGCCTCTTAGAATAAGCGAACCGGTGTTTTTCGATCGAATCTCTGGCAATTATATCTAAAGAGACACCTTCGATGCGCGACACAGCCCCGGCAAAGCACAGATCTATAATCTCTTTATTTAAGCCCAGGGCCTCGAAGATCTGCGCAGCCCTATAACTCTGCAAGGTCGAAATCCCCATCTTAGAAAGGATCTTTAAAATCCCTTTATCTAAAGCCTTTATATAATTCTTTTGTGCGGCCTTA
>JACROW010000129.1 GCA_016214245.1 Candidatus Omnitrophota bacterium
AGACAGGATAAACCAGTCATACAGGATAGATCTGGAGACGATACATATCGAATTGGAAGATGATATGGACTGGGATGCTCTAAAATCTCAGGTCCTCGAGCTGAAGGATCGGTTGGACAGAATAGGTCCTGTCAACTTGGTGGCGATCGATGAGCATAAGGAGCTCGAAGAGAGGCACGCATTTCTTATTCATCAGCAGGAAGACCTTATCAATGCGAAGGAATCTTTGCATAAGGCCATCCAGAAGATAAATAAGACGACAAAAGAGCTCTTCCTGGATACCTTTCAGAAGATACAGATTGAGTTCAAAAACTTTTTCAGGCTTCTCTTTGGCGGCGGCCAGGCCGAGCTTGTCCTGATAGACGATGCCGACGTACTGGAGTCCGGCATAGAGATAATAGTAAGGCCGCCGGGAAAGAAGCTGCAGAATATCATGTTATTATCCGGAGGCGAGAAGGCCTTGACGGCAATTGCACTACTATTTGCGATATTCAAGGTCAAACCAAGCCCATTCTGCATTCTGGATGAGATAGATGCGCCTTTAGACGAAGCCAATGTAAACAGGTTCTCAAATGTGCTGAAGGATTTCCTTAAGATATCCCAATTCATAATTATAACCCACAATAAGCGCACTATAGAGCTTGCGGATGTTATGTACGGGATAACCATGCAGGAGAGGGGAGTATCGAAGGTAGTATCGGTTAAATTTTTAGATGATAAAAAGAGTTCGGAAGAGAAAATGGAGGTCTTAGTTTAGTATAAGGATCATAGTCATTTCTTCCCGCCCAGAGCCTTGGTGTAAAGAAATGTCCTATTTTTACCCGCATGCTTAGCCTCATACAATGCAAGATCAGCCCTGGAAACGAGTTCGTCTTTTGTCTTGGCATCCTCAGGATATGTTGCTATGCCCGAACTGATCGTGAGGCGCTTCCCTTTGTCTATGGAGGCATCGTCCGCATAGAAGGCCTCGACCTCGTTCCTTAAGCGTTCGGCGAATACCCTCGCGCTCTCTTTTGAGGTGTTGGGCATGATTATGGTGAACTCCTCACCGCCGTATCGCGCTACTATGTCAAACCTTCTGGATTTACTCTGCAGGATATCCGCCATCTGCCTCAACGCATGATCGCCTTTTATATGACCAAGCGTATCATTATAATTTTTGAAATTATCGACATCGAGCATCACGAGGCTTAAGATCATATCATTAAGCTTGGCCTTCTCCAGCTCGAACGAGAGGAGCTGCTGGAACTTGCCGTAGTTCCACAGCTTGGTCAGCCAGTCTATATTGGATAGATAGACGGTCTCCTCATAGAGCCTGGAGTTCTCTATCGCCAATCCGGCATGGTTTGCAAACATCGTCAGCATTCTGACGTCGGATTTCGTGATCGGCTTTTTGTTGAAGGCATTATCCACTAACAGGGCACCCAGCACCTTGTCCTTTGCCTTCAAGGGAACCGTAACGAAAAAATCGGTATTCAGCATTCTCTGCATCTCCGGGTCGACGAGGGATTTGGCCTCTTCGCTGGTTATCTCAAACGGCATGCCTTCCAGGATGGTCAGCGCCAATATCCCCATATCCTCTCTTAGGGGTATCTTTATACCCTTCACGATAGAGTTCAATTTCGATTCCGGATCCTTTTTAAAGTTGTCATAGGCGGCTATGAAATCGTCGAGCGTCATCTTCCTTTGAGATATCGCATGCCATATCTTTCCTGCTTCCTCGCCGGAGTGCGGCCCCATCCCCATCACGCCTTCCAGAACACCCTCCTTCTCATTCACCAGAAATAACATCGCGCGGTTAAAACCCAGCCCCTCGTGGGCCGTAAGGGCTGTCAGTATGATATAGAAGATCTGGTCCAGTTTCAGGGTCGTCCTCATCGCATTGGAGACTTCATAGAGCATGGAGAACTCCCATTCCATCCTATCGAGTTCGCGCCTTAACTCTTCTTCTTTTCCAATCGGGTCCATAGTCTTAGTATTTTTTAGCCGCCTCTTGCTTGGTCGGGGATATAGGCTCTTGCATAGGGGCCTGGCCTTTAAATGTCGGCCTTGCAGTTGGTATGTTTTTGATATTGCCGAAGAGAATCGTTATGGCGATCTCTTTACCCTCGGCCTTTCTCGCCGCGATCCTTACCGCATCGCCCGATTTAAGTTCCGATATATCCGTTACCTTAGATACATTCGTCCATGGCGTCATCTCGATCGTATGCACTGTATTATCCATATCGCTTTTTACTTCCAGCTTCGGTTTAGCTGGATCTGATACATCTATCTTCGAGATCGAACCCATGATTATGCTGAAGTTCGACAGCCCGGGCAGCTTGGCCGGAACGGCCGGCTTCTTCGGAACAGCTGGTTTCTTATCTTCCGCCGCAAGGCCTAAGTCGAAGAGAGCTAATGAATAAAAAAGGACCGCTATAACTACTGCAAATATTCGTTTCATCTAAAGCCTCCTCTGTCGCCGTATAAGCATATCATAAGTGCCCCTTCGTTGTCAATTTCTATAGAAATTCCCCTTCGCTTCGCTCGGGGAATTCCGCCGAACGTAAGTGAAGGCGAAATATGTTGACAAATTTTTAAAAATTGGTATAATGAAAAACATCTTCGGGGTGAGGTTTAATTCCTCGACCGGTTGTGAAAGCCAACGAGTCCTCTTAAAGAGGCCTGAATCCTGTGAAAATCAGGTGCCGACCGTGCAGTCGGGATGGAAGAAGATAGGTTAGTTCATAGTTGATAGTAAAAAGAAACCCCGGAGAGAACCTTCGGGGATTTTTTATGAAATTCAATACGATAAAAGAAGTCATGGAGGATTTAAAAAACGGGAAGATGGTCATCGTCATAGACGATGAAGGCCGCGAGAATGAAGGCGACCTCATTATGGCGGGGGCCCTCACAAAACCGGCCGATATAAATTTTATGGCAAAATATGCGAGGGGGCTGGTCTGTGTTCCGATGGAAGGCTCAAGGCTTGATGAGCTGGATTTGCATCCGATGGCAACGAAGGCGCCCGATCCATACCGGACAGGTTGGGCGATGTCCTGCGATGCGAGACACGGGATAACGACGGGCATCTCTGCGCACGACAGGGCGCGCACGATAAATGTCTTGGCCGACCCCAATACGAAATCAAGCGACCTCGTTAAGCCCGGCCATATCTTTCCATTGCGTGCCAACGAAGGCGGGGTCTTGGTCAGGGCCGGCCATACAGAGGCCTGCATAGACCTGTTAAAATTGGCTGGACTCCATCCGGCTGGGGTTATCTGTGAGATCATGAAAGACGACGGCACAATGGCGCGCACTAACGATCTATTGGAATTTTCTAAAGAGCACGGTCTAAAGATCTGCACTATAGCGAGCCTCATCGAATATAGAAGAAAAACTGAAAAACTGGTCAAGAGGATAGCCCGGACAGTCATACCGACTGATTTCGGAAAGTTCAAGGTTTTTGTCTATGAATCGATCACGGATAAGTATCATCATCTGGCGCTTGTTAGGGGTGAGCCAAACAAAAACGGGACGTTGGTGAGGGTCCATTCTGAATGTCTGACAGGGGATGTCTTCGGGTCTAAGCGATGCGATTGCGGCGAGCAGTTGAAGTTGGCGATGAAGAGGATAGCCAAAAGAGGCAGCGGCGTCATACTCTACATGCGGCAGGAGGGCCGCGGCATCGGCTTGGCGAATAAATTGAGGGCGTATGAGCTTCAGGATAAGGGCCTGGATACTGTGGAGGCGAATAAGGCGCTGGGATTTAAACCGGACTTGAGAGACTACGGGATAGGCGCCCAAATATTGGTGGATCTCGGATTGAAAAAGATAAGGCTTTTGACCAATAACCCGAAAAAGATCGTCGGCCTTGAAGGATATGGGCTTGAGGTAATCGAAAGAATGCCGTTACAGATCTCGCCTACAAGGACGAACAAACGTTACCTGAAGACAAAAAAAGAAAAACTCGGACATGATATCTGGGTATAGAAAAGAAAACTAAAAAAGGAGGTGGAAGATGGCAAACGTAGTAAAAGCAGATTTGATTGCCAAGGGGAAGAAGTTCGCGATAGCGATATCCCGATTTAACGAATTCATATCGTCGAAGCTTCTCGAGGGGTGCCTTGACACATTGGAGAGGCACGGTGCAGAAGAGAAGGCGCAGGATGTTGTTTGGACGCCCGGCGCATTCGAATTGCCGCTCGTTGCTCTAAGGTTGGCGAAGTCGAAAAAATATGATGCGGTGATCTGTCTTGGGACCGTCATAAGGGGCGCGACACCTCATTTCGAATTTATCGCGAATGAGGCCGCAAAGGGCGTAGCGAAGGTCGCTCTCGATACAGGCACCCCCTGCATATTCGGCGTCATAACAGCAGATAATCTGGAGCAGGCGATCGAGAGGGCAGGTACGAAGGATGGCAATAAAGGTCGTGACGCTGCGCTCTCAGCGATCGAGATGGCGAATCTGTACGCGAAGATATGAGGAAACGCACTAAGGCGAGGGAATGCGCCCTGAAGATCCTGTATGCGATCGATATTACGAAAGAGGGTTCCAAGGAATGCATTGACGCGTTCTGGCAAAATCACGAAGAGTCGGAAACGCAGGTTAGGGATTTTACCAATCAATTGGTTTCAGGGGTTTCAAAAAATATAGATTTGATCGATAAGGTCATAACCAGGTATGCCACAAATTGGCAGCTTAAAAGGATGGCAGTTACAGACAGGAACATCTTAAGGTTCGCGACTTATGAGCTTCTGTTCATGGAGGATATCCCGCCCAAGGTATCCATAAACGAAGCCATCGACATAGCGAAGAGATACGGTGACAAAGATTCGGGAAAATTTGTGAACGGGATTCTGGATAAGATAAATAAAACAGAAACCTCGCATAAACCCGACTCTACACTTAGAGAGGTTCCGCGAAGCGAAACTAAAAAAGCCAAATGACGCGATATGCAGATCTCCATGTGCACACATTCTATTCCGACTCGACCTTCTCGCCCGAAGAGGTCATGGCCTGCGCCAAAGATAAGGGGCTGGACGCGATAGCGATATGCGACCACGATTCCATAGACGGCATAGAGCCGTGCCAGAAGATAGGCCGCGAACTGGGTATTGAGATAATAGCGGGAATAGAGCTGACCGTAGAGAAGACGGATACGGAAGCGCATATACTGGGCTATGTTATAGACTGGAAGGTGGATTGGTTTCAAAATAGATTGAAGGAGCTTCAGGCCGCAAGGGTCGATCGCATCTATAAAATGGTTGAGAGGTTAAAAGGCTTTCATATACAGATGGAGCCGAACGACGTCTTCGAATTGGCCGGAAAAGGGTCCGTAGGAAGACTGCATCTGGCGCAGGCTATGTTGAGGACAGGCCGCATTAAAAATTTGAAGGAGGCATTTGATAGATACATAGGATTCGGAAAACCCTGTTATGTGCCGAACATGTACTTCTCTTCTAAAGAGGCGATAGATATCATCCGCAATGTTGGCGGCGTTCCGGTTTTGGCCCATCCTGACGTTATGGGCAACGATGCTTACATCCAGGAGTTCATAGAATACGGACTGAGAGGTATCGAGGTTTATCACACAGACCACAAGCCTCATGTGGCGAGGCATTACGAGGAGATCGCCAAGAGATTCGATTTAATAGTAACCGGCGGCTCTGATTGCCACGGTCTTGGTAAGGGAAGGGTTCTCATGGGCGGTGTGAGAGTGCCATACGAGTTAGTGGAGAAACTTAAAAATGAGGCGAGGAAGATAGCCAATGACCATCGATGAACGATATATGCGTATAGCTATAGACCTGGCTAAGAAGGCAGAAGGCAAAGTTAGCCCGAATCCTATCGTCGGCGCAGTTATTGTCAGAAATGGTCTAGTCATAGGTCGTGGATACCATAAGGGCCCAGGCCTTCCTCATGCTGAAATCAATGCGTTGCGCCGGGCCGGCAGCCGCGCAAAAGGCGCTAGCCTCTACATCAGCTTAGAACCTTGCGACCATTTTGGAAGGACGCCTCCTTGTACAGCCGCAATTATAAAAAGCGGGATAAAGAAAGTTGTGGTTGGGATGAAGGACCCCAACCCCATAAATAACGGGAGGGGGATACAGAAATTAAGGAAAGCCGGCATAAAGGTAATTGTTGGCGTATTAAAAGAAGAGGAAAGATCTATTAATAAACCATATATAAAGTTCATAACAAACAAGGTCCCGTATGTCACGGTTAAGGTGGCGCAAAGTCTTGACGGGAAGATAGCGACAAAGACAGGCGACTCAAGGTGGATTACTCAGGAGGATTCCAGACGATATGTTCACCAACTCCGTAGCTCGGTCGACGCCGTTATGGTCGGCGTCAATACAGTGATAAAAGACGATCCGCTCCTCATAAGCCGCCTGCCTAATGTAAGGCAGCCGATGCGTATAA
>JACROW010000003.1:0-1596 GCA_016214245.1 Candidatus Omnitrophota bacterium
CCTACAAGCTCTATCTTTTCCCGCAATCTATCCTGACAAGCCTTCGCTATCTCGCTACCTATCGTGCCGCAGCCAATAATGCCTACTTTTAATCTCCGCATTAATATCCTGCCAGTGCAGCCTCTTTCTTTTCACCAGTCACTGCAAGCATCCTCTCGAGGGTCACCTTTGCTCTTTCCCTTACGTCGTCGGAAACCTTTATCTCGTAAACGAGCATCTCAAGTGAGTGTGCAACCCAGCCCAGCGTTATGAGCTTCATGTTTGCGCAGACGAGGCGTGGTGTCGGAAGATAAAATTTCTTATCGGGATTCTCTTTCTGCAGCTTATACAGCATGCCTGATTCGGTCGCTATTATAAATTCCTTCGAATGTGACTGTTTGACATATTTGAACATGCCGCCGGTTGAGCAGATATGGTCTGCAAGGCTAAGGACCTCGGGCTTGCATTCTGGATGTGCGATGACGTCCGCATTCGGATAGATACTTTTCGCCTTTATCATATCCTCTTCCTGCACCCTTATATGGGTGGGGCAGAAACCTTCCCACAGGATCATCTCTTTCTCCGGGACCTTGAGCTGAACGTATCGACCCAGATGCCTATCCGGAACAAATATCACCTGCCTCTGGGGCAGACTTTTTACGACCTCGATAGCATTACTCGAAGTGCAGGCGATATCGCTTTCGGCCTTGACTTCTGCACTTGAATTTACATAACATACGACCGCTGCTTCAGGGTACGCTTCCTTTCTGGCGCGAAGTTTCTCCGGGGTTATCATATCTGCTAACGGGCAGCCAGCCTCTTTCACCGGAAGCAGCACAATCTTGTCGGGGTTCAGTATCGAAGCTGATTCCGCCATGAACTGAACACCGCAGAAGACGATCACATCCGCGTCTGTCCTGACAGCAGCCTGTGATAATGCCAGGCTGTCGCCGCTTATGTCGGCGATCTCCTGTATCTCATCTCGTTGATAGTTGTGGGCGATTATACAGGCGTTTCGCTTCGTCTTAAGCTTTGCTATCTTCTTCTTCAGTGCGTCATTATATTTTATATCATTCTTCTCTGTATATACCATCTCTTATACCTTTACAATAACATTATCTATCAGCCTTGTCTTACCGATAAAACCAGCTAAGGCGACGAGCGCCTCACCTGAGATCGTCTTGACATCCCTCAAATTTTTCGTATCAACTATCGAGATATAATCTATTCTGGCAGTCGGCCTTGCCTTTATCATATCCTCCATAATCTTTATCACCTTCCTCGAATCCCGCTCTCCCTGTTTTATAAGCTCTTCCGCCTTTTTAAGGGACTGGTACAAAACCACTGCATCGCTTCTCTCATTCTCAGATAGATAGACGTTTCTAGAGCTCAGGGCGAGGCCATCCTTATCGCGGACTATCGGCAGGACCTTTATTTCGATACCCATGTTCAAATCATCTGCCATCTTCTTTATAACGATGGCCTGCTGCGCATCCTTCTGGCCAAAATAGGCTATGTCAGGTTTGATTATCCCGAATAGCTTTGCGACGACAGTCGTGACGCCCTTGAAATGGCCTGGTCGGGACGCGCCGCACAGCGTATCCGTTAATCTCTCGA
>JACROW010000003.1:1608-3698 GCA_016214245.1 Candidatus Omnitrophota bacterium
AAAATGTCCAGGACGGGATGCGCCGCACAGAGCATCCGTTAATCTCTCAACATTCACATATGTCGCGTACCCTTCCGGAGACATATCTTTCCGAGCGGGATAGAATATGATGTCAGCGCCGGACGTCCTCGCCGATTCTTCATCGCGTTTGAGATCTCTCGGATATTTATCGAAATCCTCATTTGGGCTGAATTGGATGGGATTTACGAAGATGCTCATCACCACCACATCCGTATGTTTCTTGGCGGTCCTGACGAGGCTCAAATGCCCTTCGTGAAGATACCCCATCGTCGGGACGAATCCTATGGACTTGCCCTCTTTCTTGAGCATCTTGACGAGCGTTGACATCCTTAAGATGTTATCGACTATCTTCATTTTAAGCCTTACCGAGCTCTCTTAAGCCCTTTAGCACGAACTCCCTTTCCCGTATCTTCGGATGCGGAATAATAAGATTGTGACTTTTCATATTCACATCGTCATAATATAGGATATCCAAATCGATTGTTCTCGGACCGTCTTTCACTATCCTTTTTCTACCGAGCCTGCCTTCTATAGCGTTCAATTCCCCTAAAAGAGCTTCCGGAGTCAAATCGGTTTCTATCTCAAGGACGCCATTCAAAAATTTTCCTTGGGCGATAGCGCTCAAGGCTTCAGTCTCATATATGGAAGATATCCTATTCACATGTATGTGCTTATTTTTTCTCAATTCTTCAATCGCCGTATTTATATATTTCTTTCTATCTCCCAAGTTTGAACCGATTCCTAAGTAGCAAATCACCATAGTCTATAGCCACAAGCTAAACCAGCCGCTTTTTGATGCGTTCAACTGCTTCTCTAATCCTATTTTTATCGACGGTCAGTGCCATCCTGATATAGCCTTCGCCATGCTCGCCGAAACCGTTGCCGGGAGTAACGACTATATCCGTCTTGTCCAAAAGGGCCCTGGCGAACGTCGCCGAGGTATATCTGGGAAGCGCTTTAACCCATACATAGAAAGTGGCCCTTGGCTTCTGGACATTCCACCCGATAGAATTTAAACCGTCAATTAAAACGTTTCTTCTCTTATGCCTGAATCGATATTGGCCTTTACCTTCGCCAAGGCCTCTATAATCCTACTATTTCCACAGGCGTAGCCTATCCGCCAACCGGTCATATTGAAGGTCTTTGAAAGTGAGTGAAACTCTATGGCAACATCTTTAGCGCCTTCCACTTCAAATATGCTCGGCATCCTGAGACCATCGAACGAAACTTCAGAATATGCCGCATCATGGCAGATGATGATATTATGCTTTGTAGCGAAATCAATTACATCCTTAAAAAACTTCTTATCACATATCGCGCTTGTCGGATTGTTTGGATAATTTATGAACATCATCTTCACTTTATGAAGAAGATGATGATTTATCGCTTTTAGGTCTGGCAAGAATTTATGGTTTTCCGTTAATGGCATTGAAAGGACCTCTCCGCCTGCAAATATTGTGCCGGACCTGTAAGGTGGATAAGAGGGGTCTGGCACAAGGACTATATCGCCGGGATTCACAAAGGCCAATGGTATGTGGGCTATCCCTTCTTTCGAACCGATCAAGGGATATACCTCATTCTCCGGATCCAAATCAACACCGAATCGCTTTTTGAACCACTTTGCCGCCGCCTCCCTGAATTCCGGAAGGCCCTGATCCAATGAATACCTGTGTGTCTTTGGATCATGAGTGGCTTTACTCAGCGCATCGATTATAAACCTTGGCGTCGGGATATCCGGATCGCCAACACCCAAATCTATGATGTCTCTACCCTCCGGATCGCCAACACCCAAATCTATGATGTCTCTACCCTCTTCGGCCGCCTTCTTCTTCGCTTTATCTATCTCAACAAATAGATACGGCGGCAGTTTTTTAAGCTTATTTGAAAGTTTAAAATCCATATTAAAGCCCCAGAACCTCCTGCATGGTATAAAGTTTCGCAGGTTTTCCGACGACGAATTTCACCGCTTCCAGCGCGCCTTTTGCGAATATATCGCGTGTCTTCGCGCTGTGCGTTATCCTGATAACATCCACCGGGCCGTCAAAAATAATCGTATGATCACCGACGAT